>JARCRU010000101.1 GCA_029850535.1 Actinomycetota bacterium
ACCACTACCGTGAGTAAGCGGCTGATGAAGTGAACCCCGGATGTCGGACGCGAAGATTCTTCCGTCTAGTTCAACTCTGTCAAGACCCACATTATTGCGACCGTTGGGAGCCACGAGCGTGAACGTTCAGGATTTCCGTGGGCGCTGGGGGACTCGAACCCTCGACCTCAGCCGTGTGAAGGCTGCGCTCTAACCAACTGAGCTAAGCGCCCGAGATGGACAGCCTACATCGTATGGCTCACGGGAGTTTGATGTCGAGAGGTAGCCTTGACATCGTGCCCGAGAACGAGTCCAGTCCCAGCGAAGCTCCAACTCGACGGTTCCGCCGTGCGCCGCGCACCGCGTCCGTCTCACGAGAAGCGGTGATGGGACTCGACACGCTGGAACGGAGATTTGGTTTCGGAGGCGCCGCCGTCGCCCTGGCCCTGGCTCTGTTCTTCATCCCCCACCTGATTAAGAACACCACGATCACCGTGACCGCCAAGGCGCTGAAGAGCGGATCGTGTCCCAAGGGTTACACCGTGCTCAAGGGTGTGTGTTCGCGGCACGAACTGACGCACCCTTCGTACTGGGTACCCCAGTTCCTGGTGTTCGTCGTGGTGGGTGGCGCCATCTTCGCGTTCAGCTACTGGCGTAAACGCCCCGGTGTGATCGTAGGATCGTTTCTCCTCGGCTTAGCGACCGGTTCAGCCGGGATCTTCTTTCTCGCGTTGGGGGCGTGGCTCTCGGTTCGCGCCTTCCGTCTCCAGAAGTACGGCGATCCCACGTTTCGTGGTTCCAACATCAAAGCGCGTGAACGTGCCCAAGAGCGACGAGCCTCTCGCGCCACGCGCTCTAAGTCCTCGAAGTCCTCCACGTCCGCCTCACGCGAAGGGCCCTCGCGCGCGACCCCCGCACCCTCGAAGCGTTACACCCCCAAGAAGTCGACCCGGCGATAACCCGTGGCGCAACTCGGACTTGATTTCCCCACCAAGTGGGGTCGCAGCTACGTGGCGCGTTTCGTACGCAATCTCTACTGGACCTACTACATCACGCCAGTCGTGCGCCGTATGTCGTCGCTCTCCATCGAAGGCATCGAGAATCTCGAGGGCCGTGGCCCCTTCATCTTCGTGGCTAATCACACCAGCCATCTCGACACCCCACTACTCCTGACCGCCCTACCCTCGAAGGTTCGCCGACGCACCATCGTCGCCGCGGCGATGGACAACTTCTTCATGACGACCCTGAAGGCCTTTCGCACCGTGCTGGTCTTTAACGCCATTCCCATCGACCGCCACAAGATCAATCGGCGAAGTTCCCAGTTGGCCCTCGAGCTCGTCGAGGACCACTGGAATCTCTTGTTGTACCCCGAAGGGGGGCGAAGCCCCGACGGCAACCTCCAAGAGTTCAAGGGTGGTGCGGCGTACCTGGCCGAACGTTCGAAGGCCGTCGTCATCCCGACCTACATCCACGAGGCGGGTTTCTTGCGCGGTCCCAAATACGCCAAGGCCCCCATCCACACTCGCGGCCGCTCCCAGCGCCGTCATCACGTCACCGTCACTTTTGGCGAACCCCTTCGCGCCGAGGACGGGGAGAACATCCGTCGCTTCGGGGCGCGGATCGAACAATCCGTCGCCGAGCTCGGCCGTCACGTCAGCGGCGACCCCCAGTACGGTCAACGTCCGAGCGACGAGTACTAACGGCGTCACAGCGTTCGACGTAGAGTCGATCCGCCACGCTCGGCCACGGCGCCAGCGCCTGGCCGGTGACGGCGCTCAAGAGCTCGTCGGCCAGCCAGGGATTCTGCGCCAACACCGGGCCGTGGGCGTAGGTGGCGGTCACTCGCGGCGTACGAAAGCCGTCGACGATCCCGTCATTGCCTCGCCCCACGACCACGTCGCCGAAAGGCTCGACGTTGTCTCCTAACTCGGTGACGCCCCCGTGATTCTCAAATCCCACCATCATGCGGCCCCGCACGAGTGTGGCGAAGTTACCCACGGATCGCGTGGGCCCGCGAGTCGTCCAGGCGTCGACCAGACCCACGCCGCGATAGGACGCATCACCCTCGATACTGAAAGTGGTCCCCAGTATCTGCAAACCCGCGCAGACGGCGAAAACATGACCACCCTCTTCGACGCGGTCCACGAAGCCACCGTCGACGAGCAGGTCGCACGCCAGGCGTTGAGGCCCGTCCTCTCCGCCGCCAAGGAGATAGAGCGCGGCGCGAGGTATCACCTCGCCAATAGTGACGTCGTGGACCTCGACATCGACACCGCGGGCCCGAGCGCGCGCCGCGAGCACCATGGCGTTACCCCCGTCGCCGTAGGTGCCGAGCAAGTCCGGATAGAGCACGACGACCCTCAACACGGTGACGTCCTCGCCATCCAGTCGCGAAAGGCCGTGTAGTTCGCCACCAGGGTGACCGGAGTCGTCGCCCGTCGAAGGACGTCGGGATCATCAATGACGTCACAGTCGACCGATCCGTACAACAGACGCGTCGCGAGGTCGAGGCGTCGCTCTCCCAGGCACGCGATTCGGCGACCTCTCAACACCTCAAAGGGCACGTCGTAGAGCCACGACGGATCCTTGCCATCGGCGACCTGGGCGTTGATCGCCACCCAGACCTCGCTATCGACGTCAATCGAATCAAAAAGCGCCGCCGTCCCCGCCGGGTTCTTGGCCAACAGCAGGCGAACGTCGCGATTGCCGTAGCGTCGACGACCGTATCGACCCTGCACGCTGTGTAGCGTGCGAATCCGACCCAGTACCAGTTCGACGTCCTCACCCAGTTCCACGAGCGCCGTCGCGGCCAGAGCGGCATTGATCTCATTGAACTCTCCGGGGAGCGCTAGATCGAGTGGATAGCTCCCTCCGGCAATTTCAAGAACCTCGCTCAATCGTGCGACCAGGTCCGTGGGCTGAGAGAATCCGCACTCACAGGACCAGTGGTCGTCGCCGAAAGTGATGGCCCGCGTGCAGTGCGGACACGACGAGGCGTCGGCGCGCCAGGCCAACGGTACGTGCACCCACCTGACGTGGGTGCTACCCTCGGCAGCGAAGACCACCAGCGGATCTGCGGCATTGGCCACGACGACGCCGGAGAACCTTTGGGGCGTGAGGCAGTCTCGCCACCGTTGCGCCATTTGTCGCACTTCGTTGGCGCGGTCGAGTTGGTCCCGCGAAAGATTTAACAGCACCACCACCGCAGGTGTCGTCGCCTCCACCACGGCGGCGAGCCACGCTTCGTCGGTCTCGAGTACGACGCGGGGGCCCCTTGAGGTGCACAGCGCTGCCACGTGACCGGCGGGCATATTGGCGCCCGTCACGTTGCCGCCAACGTCCGAGCCCCAACCCTGGCGCAACATTGCCGAGGTGGTCGTCTTGCCGTTCGTACCCGTCACCAGGACCACGGTGCGTGCGCGCGCGAGCTCCGAGAGCAGTTTCGGCTCGATGGCTAGACCCACCCGACCTCCCGCCACCGTCCCGGAGCCGCGCCCCAGCCAACGCGACGTTGTGTTCACGACCACGAGACTGGTGACCGCGAGTCGTGCTCGCCAGGAAAGTCGTAGAGTCATTGGGGCCACGCTAACAATCCTTCACCCCAGCAAAAGGCGCCCGTACAGCACAAAAGGGCCATCCGGGGGGGTGGATGGCCCTTTTGCAAAACCTCTGCCTCACCCTGGGGGGGTTGGGTGAAGCAGGCTGATACCAGTATGCAGGTCGGATGACTATCAATCAAGCGCATACATTGAATAGTTGTCATCTGTATACTTGATACATGGAGATACGACAGCTCGAAGCCCTGGTAGGGATCGCCGAACACGGAACATTTTCGAGCGCCGCAGAGGCACTGGGCACCGTGCAGTCCAACATCTCCAACCGCATCGCCCGCCTGGAGTCCGAACTCGGATCTGAACTCATTGATCGCGCGTCGGGGGCCCTGACGGAGTCCGGCGCGGTCGTGGTCGAACGAGCACGACGGATCCTCAGTGAGGTCAGTGCGATTGCGGCCGACGTATCGGAACTCACGGCTGACATCCGTGGGCGGGTCTCGCTGGGCATGATTGGCACCGCGGGTCGATGGATCGTCCCACTACTGCTCGAAGCTCAGCGCGTGACGTATCCCCACATCTCGCTGCGCATCACCGAGGGTACCAACTCAGTGATCGAGCCCCAATTGGTGTCGGGCGTCCTCGATCTCGCCGTCCTCGCCTGGCCCGTCGGCGCACCCGAACTTTCCGAAGTTGATCTCTACAGTGAAGATCTCGTGCTCATCGCGGCTAAGGATCACCCGCTCGCCGATCGCGCCGTCGTGACGTTCGCCGATCTTGAACCCTACGAAATCTTGTTGCCCTACCCTGGCACTCCGATTCGTCGTGAGATCGATGAGGCGTCGCACGCCCTGGGCGTCGATCTCAAACCCCTCATCGAACTCGACGGGCTCCGTACCATCGCCTCCCTCACTTTCGACGGGCACGGACCCTCCATCCTCCCTTCGACCATGCTCTCGTCTCATCTGCGAGCCAACTTTCGCGCGGTGCCCATCGATGGCATCGCGCAACGCCGCGTGTGCCTGGTTCGCCGCCGCTTCGGATTCCCCGCGGCACCAGTTCGCGCCATCCACTCACTCCTCTCCACCGTCGTGCGAGAAGCCAGTCAGGTGCCCGCCGGCGTCGTGATTCCCGAGAGTTCGCCCGTTCTGCCATAGTGAGGTCATGAACCTTCGCGTCGCGATCGCCGAAGACATCGTCGTGCGCGATCGCGACTTCGCCACCGTGGTCGAACAGTCGGGCCCCGCTCCCGCCCGTCGACCGGCCCCCGTCGCTGAGCGGTTCTCCTCCCTGATTCGTTCCATCACCTTCCAATTGTTAGCCACCACGGCCGCTGAGACCATCCACTCGCGCGTGCTCGCGGCGTGCGACGGAGAGGTGAGCGTTGACTCGGTCCTGAGCGCCGGACCCGACGTGCTGCGCAACGCTGGCCTGTCACGAACCAAAGCGAGTGCCATGCTCGATCTGGCACAACGAACTCGTGAGGGCCACATCACACTCGCGCACCACGGCCGCATGAGCGACGAAGCAGTCGTGGCCCAGTTGACGACGGTGCACGGCGTGGGCCCCTGGACCGCCCAGATGTATCTGATGCACACCCTGGGTCGGCGCGACGTCTGGCCGGTCGGTGACTTCGGCGTGCGCTACGGCTGGAGCCTCGTCCACAGGCTCGACGAGATGGTGTCCGAGAAGGACTTGCGCGCCTGCGGCGACCGCTTCATTGGCGTGCGTTCCGACGTGGCCTGGTACTGCTGGCGCGCCGTGCACCTGCACCGCACCAGCCGCTAACCTCGCTGCGTGCCTCTCACACTCGACGATTTCGAACGCGACGCTCTGGCGACGCTCACCACCTACGCCACCATCGAGTGCTTGTCACCGGCTTTCGATGCGCACTGGCACGACAACGGCCACCTCGACGCCGCCATCGAGCTCTTAGCCCAGTGGGCGCGTCAACGCACTCTGCAAAATTTCAAGGTCGACGTCGTGCGTATCGCCGATCGTACGCCGGTTCTCGTCGTCACGGTAGAAGCGACCAACGACGACGAGGCCACCGTGGTCCTCTACGGTCATATGGACAAACAGCCACCCCTCGGCGACTGGTCCGAAGGGCTCTCCCCCTACGCTCCGGTGCGCCGCGACGACAGGCTCTTCGCTCGCGGGGTGGCCGACGACGGCTATTCCACCTTCGCGGCACTGATGGCGCTGGAGTCACTCGAGGCCCGTGCGATACCCCACGGACGTTGTGTCGTGCTGATCGAAGCCTGTGAGGAAAGTGGGAGCCCTGATCTCGAGGCCTACTTGGACCATCTCAGCGACCACCTCGGTCGAGTGGAGTTGATGATCTGCCTGGATTCGGGTGCGCTCACCTACGACCGACTCTGGGTGACGACGTCGTTGCGTGGACTCGTCGGCGTGGAGCTCACGGTACAGGTGCTCACTCGTGGTCAACACAGTGGGAGCGCCAGTGGAGTCGTACCGTCGTCATTTCGCATCCTTCGCCAACTTCTCGATCGCGTCGAGGACGCCGCGACCGGTGAGATTCTCGTCGAGGAGTTGCACGGCGCGATTCCCGACGCGGCGCAGTTCGCGGCGCGAGAGATCGCCCGGGAGTTTGGCGACCAGATGTACCAGGACCTCCCCGTCGTCGAGAATCTGGCGCTCATGGGTGACGGCGTCGCCGAGCGCATCTTGAATCAGACGTGGCGTCCGACGCTCTCACTCGTCGCCATGGCCGGTTTACCCTCACCCGAGAGTGCCGGCAACGTGCTGCGCCCTTTCACCACGGCGCTGCTCTCATTTCGCCTGCCGCCCAACGTCGACGCCGCGCGGGCCCGCGCCGCCCTGGAGCGAGTGCTCACTCGCGACGTCCCCGAGGGAGCTCACGTCAGTGTGCGCGGTCACGGAGCTGACGGTTGGTCCTCCCCCGCCATCGCGCCGTGGCTCGAGCGGGCCCTAGAGCAGGCGTCCCAGGAGTTCTTTGGCAATGGTGTGGGCTACACGGGTGAGGGCGGGACCATCCCCTTCCTCGCGTCACTGGGTCGCCGCTATCCGGGAGTGCAGTTCGTCGCCACCGGAGTTCTGGGACCCGACTCGAACGCACACGGTATCGACGAGATGCTCGATCTGCCCACTTGCGTTGCGCTCACGAACGTCGTCGCCAACGTTGTGGAGGCCTTCTCGCACCGAAAGGATGCATCGTGACCCAATCCGTCGACCTCTGGGTCGATCCCATTTGCCCCTGGGCGTGGATCACCTCGCGCTGGCTTCTGGAAACTCAAAAGGTTCGTGACGTCGACGTACGTTTTCACACGATGAGCCTCGCCGTGCTCAACGAGGGGCGCCAAATGTCCGAGGAATACGTCGATCTGATGCGTCGAGCCTGGGGACCGGTTCGCATCATGACCGCGATCGAAGACAAGTACGGTAACTCCAAGCTCGAACCCTTTTACAGCGCCTTCGGCCAGCGCTACCACCTCGGTGCGCAACGAGACGACTTGCTCGAGACGGCGCGGTTGGCCCTCATCGACGCGGGGCTGGAGGAGTCACTCGTCGACGCCGCGGTCAGCGACGAGTTCGACGAGGATTTGAAACTCAGCCACTTCGCGGGGATGAATCCCGTCGGCTTCGACGTGGGCACGCCGGTCATTCACGTCGGCGAGGTCGCCTTCTTTGGCCCCGTGGTGACACCCGCACCCCGCGGGGAAGCGGCTGGTACGTTGTTCGACGGCGTCGTCGCCGTCGCCAGCACCCCCGGCTTTTATGAACTCAAGAGAACCCGTAGCGAAGGACCAACATTCCAATGACCAGTCGACACTTCTTCAACGACGTCCCCCTCGACGTGGCGGGCGAGCCCACCGCACCACGTGCAGCCATCGTCATCCAGGAGGCTTTCGGCGTCAACGACCACATTCGAGACGTCACCGAACGGTTCGCACAGGCGGGCTACTACGCCGTAGCTCCTGAATTATTTCACCGCGGTGGTTCACCGGAGATCGACTACGACAACTTCCCAGATGCCATGGCGGCCATGGCGGCGATCAATGCGGAAGGAATTACCCACGACCTCGAAGCCGCGAGTGGCTTCTTGAAGGCGGCGGGGTACAACGCCGCCTCCACCGCGATCGTGGGCTACTGCATGGGTGGGACCGTGACTTTCTACGCGGCGACGAGGGGTCTCGTCGGTGCGGCGGCGAGTTTCTACGGGGGAGGTATCGAGGCCGGTCGCTTTGGCTTGCCTCCCCTCCTCGAGCTAGCCCCGCAGTTGCGGGCCCCTTGGATTGGGCTCTACGGTGACCTCGACAAGGGGATTCCCGTCGAGCAGGTAGAAGCGTTGCGAATCGCCGCAGCCAGTTCGCACCACGAAACGACAATCGTCCGCTACCCCGACGCTGATCACGGTTTCCATTGTGACGGCCGTCCGGGAGTCTTCAACTCCGACGACGCGGTTGACGCCCACCGCCGTACGCTCGAATTCTTTAGTGCGCACCTCGAGAGTCGTTAGCGCATGAGCACCCGACGCATTCTCGCCACGTCGGGCGGCCTCGTGGCCGGACCCGTTCAGCGCAGCGCCCGACTGGGCAAGATGTTGCTCGACGCCCTCTCGCTGACCGGCGCCACTCGCCCGCGCGTCTGCTTACTCGAAACGGCCAGTGGCGACGATGCGGCGATGTACGCGCTCCTGTACGAGGCGTTCAACGTCGCCGGTTGTGACGTCAGCGAACTCAAACTCTTCCCCCAACCCTCGGCGAACCCCGAGGAACGACTCCTCGGCG
Organism: Actinomycetota bacterium; assembly: GCA_029850535.1. Taxonomy (GTDB): domain Bacteria; phylum Actinomycetota; class Acidimicrobiia; order Acidimicrobiales; family RAAP-2; genus RAAP-2. The sequence continues at coordinate 8,303 of JARCRU010000101.1, forward strand.
CTGACCTCGTGTGGGTGGGCGGAGGGTCAGTGGCGAATCTCCTCGCCCTCTGGCGACTGCACGGCGTCGATATCGCCATGCGAGCCGCCTGGGAGCACGGCGTCATCCTGGGTGGTGTCTCGGCGGGAAGTCTGTGTTGGCACGTCGGTGGTACGACCGACTCCTTCGGACCAACCTTGCGTCCGGTGACCGACGGACTAGGCATCTTGCCCTACGCCAATGGCGTGCACTACGACAGCGAGGCTCAGCGTCGTCCACTCCTGCATCAGCTGATGGCCGAGAAGACGCTGCCCGGCGTCGCCTACGCCACCGATGATCACGTGGGAATCTGGTACGAAGGGACCGACGCCACTCGCGTGGTCGCGGACCTCAATTACGCGGCCTTCATTGGACCCGCGGCCTACGTGGTCACGCGCGACGGCGACGAGATCGTGGAACGGCGCGTCGGCGTGGGTGAAAACTTCTAAACGACCCCCGCGGGCTCGGGAAGCGATCGACGGATCGCCTCGCTCCCCCCCACCAGTTCTTCGGCCCGGCTCACCGCGTCACGCGAACCACAGCGCTCCAGCCAATTGGCGAGCAATCGATAGCCGTGCTGGGTCAGGACCGACTCGGGATGAAACTGAACCCCCTCGAGTGGGGCACTCACGTGGCGCATTCCCATGATGAGACCACCGCTCGTCGCCGTCACCTCAAAGCAATCCGGGAGCGTCGAGGCATCGACGACGAGCGAGTGGTAGCGACCCGCGATCATCGGTTCAGGTAGCCCCGCGAACACTCCGGTGGAGTGGTGGTGCACCATGCTCGAACGACCGTGCAGCAATTCGGGTGCACCGACAACGTCGGCACCAAAGGCCTCCCCCAGGGCTTGATGGCCAAGACAGATCCCGAGCATCGGCAACGAGGCCTGGGAGCAATATCGGATGATGTCGAGACAATTGCCCGCCGAGCGTGGATGACCCGGACCCGGTGACACCAGCACGCCGTCGTACGAGGACTGCGCGACCTCGGCCGCGTCAATCTTGTCGTTGCGCACGACCTCGACCGTCGCTCCTAACTCGCCCACGTACTGCACGAGGTTGTAGACGAAGGAGTCGTAATTGTCGATAACCAACAAGTGAGGGACCGCTGCCATACACGCATCCTAGGTGGTCATCATTACTAACCTTGGAGCATGTCGCTCACTTTCACCGACTTCGAGGCCCTCGTGCGCGCCGGCTACAACGCCATCGCCCTCACCGAGACGCTGCAACTCGATCGTGACACTCCGGTCTCGATCTACCAGCGATTCGCGCGCGGGCGAGCGTTCTGCCTGCTCGAGAGCGCGGCGCTGGGCGACGACACCGGACGATACTCGTTCATCGGCTTGGACCGACTGTGGCGACTCCACTCCTACGCCGGAACGACGGTCCTCGAGGGCCGTGGAGACGTCGTCAACCCTGGTGGCGCCCTCGCCACGTTGCGCGAGGTGCTCGCCACCTATCGAACTCACGCCCCCGAGGATTTGCCCGCCTTCTTCGGCGGGGCCGTTGGTTTCGTGGCGTACGACTACGTGCGCCGTCTCGAGGAACTGCCGCGCGGTGACGATGCCGACCCCTGGCCCGACGTGGACTTCTCCTTCCCGGGCAGCGTCTTGATCTGTGACCACCTTCGTCATTCGACCACCGTCGTCGTTCTCGCCACGACCCACGACGGCGTCGATGCTCGGGTCGCTTTCGACGAGGCCAGGGCCCGCCTGCGGTCCATCGTTGACACCTTGCTGACACCGACACCGCCAGGCGATCCCTTCGTCGAGAGACTGGTCGCCACCGCCCCCACCCAGCGTGCGCAGATCGACGTTCGTTCACTCGCCATGAGTCTGTCGAACTTCACTCTCGAGGGGTACGCGGACGTCGTCGCGAGAGCACGCCAGTACATCTACGCGGGCGACATATTCCAAGTGGTTCCCTCCCAGCAGTTCAGCCGTCCCACCCACGTGGACCCGCTCACTTTGTATCGAGTGTTGCGCGCTCTGAATCCCTCTCCCTACATGTACCTCGTCGACACCGGAGAGAGTCAGATCGTGGGCGCCTCACCCGAGATGCTGGTGCGCGTCGACGGCCGCATCGTCACCACACGCCCGATCGCCGGCACCCGACCCCGCGGCGTCACCGACGCCGACGACGTCGCGCTCGAGGCCGAGATCTTGCGCGACGAGAAGGAGATCGCGGAGCACGTGATGCTCGTCGACCTCGGCCGCAATGACGTGGGCCGAGTCTCGGTGCCGGGAACGGTGCGCGTCGAGCGTCTGGCGCACGTCGAGCGCTTCAGCCACCTCATGCACCTCGTCTCTCAGGTGAGCGGGCATCTTCGCGAGGGACTCGACGCCTTCGACGCCTTCGACGCCCTGTTCCCCGCGGGCACCCTGAGCGGGGCACCCAAAGTGCGCGCGATGGAGATCATCGACGAGTTCGAGCCGGTGCGACGCGGCCCCTACGGTGGGGCGATCGGCTACTTCTCCCTGCGCGGGGACGCGGACTTCGCCATCACCATCCGGACGGTCTCGCTACGCCATGGACGCGCCACCGTGCAGGCCGGAGGCGGAGTCGTCGCCGATTCGACGCCGGAGTTCGAGTATCAGGAGTGCATCTCCAAGGCGTCGGCACCACTACTCGCCCTCGAGATCGTTGACCCCTTCTCCCGACACACCGTCACCACTGGCAGCCACGAGTGACTCCACGCGTTCTTCCTTCAAAGAAGGTACCGCGACATCATGGGTAGAGCTCGCCAGCTCATCTCTAGCGCCCTCGAGGTGAACTTCCGATCCCTCGCCCCGATCACCGGTCTCATCACCGCCATCCCCGTGGTGCTGGTTTTCGCCCTCGGACTCGCGGCACACAATCCTGTGGCGGCCATCTCCATGGCGGTGGGTGCCAACCTCGTCGCGATTGTGTCTCTCGTCGGCGCACCGAAATTGCCCCTGCGCCTCGCCGTTCTGGACGCACTCGGCCTGGGTGTCTCGGTGTTTCTTGGCACCTTGACGAGTGCCAACCCCTGGCTGCACACCGCGTTGCTGGTACCGCTCTGCTTCGGAGCCGGCATGGCGGTTCTCTTCGGCCAGACCCAAGCGGTCCTTGGCTCCCAGGCCGTCGTGGCCTACCTGGTCCTCGGACGATTCAACGGCTCGATGCTGACCGCGGTTCACCTTGGGCTCCTCGTCGCCGCCGGAGCTCTCGTCGAAGTCACCGCACTCCTCGTCCTGCGACTCCCCCCGACCCTGCGCTATCAACGGTCGATGGTGGCGAGTGCCCTGGCGAACCTGGCCGAGTACGCCCGTACCCCGGCCGAACAGTCAGCCTTCAGCGTGCTCGCCAGCATCGACGAGGCCCAGCGGGTCCTCTCACCGATGTCACTCTTTGGACGCAGTGATGATCGTGATCTACGAGCCATCGTGGACCAGGCACGCCGCGCTCGACTGGACTTCACCACCTTGGCCGGTCTGCGCGCCCGTCTAGCCCAGATCGACCCCACTTCGCTGGAGGACGTCCACGACGCCTTGTCCGCGGTCGCTCGTGGCGTCACCCAGCTTTCCACGGCGGTCCGTCGACCCGGACACCCCAACGAGTGGCGCGACAGTGCCCGCGAGGTACAGCGCATCATCGACGATCTCCAACAACGCCTCGACACCAGTCAGTTCCAAGGTGACGCGGCAACGCTGATGTCACAGATCCTCGCCCACCTCGACGCTTTGGCGGGGCAACTGCGATCGATTGGGAATCTGGTCGAACGCGAAGGCTCGAACACGCAACAGGGCGCCTGGCGCCTCGACGTGCGCTGGGGTGGACTCGACCCTTCGCGACGGCGCGGAAACGTAGAACTCCTGCGTGACAACATGCGCCGCGACTCCGTAGCGTTCCGCCACGCCGTGCGACTGGTGGCAGCGATCCTGATCGCCACGGCCCTCGCCCAGTGGCTCAACTTGCCCCGAGGGTACTGGGTCCCCTTCGCCGTGGCCCTCATCCTCAAGCCCGACTACAGCACCTTGTTGCATCGCGGCACGGGCCGCGTGGTCGGCACGATGCTCGGCGCGACTCTCGCCGCGGTCCTCGTGAGCGAGGCGCACCCCTCCTACGCTCTCACCACCGTCTTCATTGGCGTCGTCGCTGCCTTGGCGTACACCACCTGGCCCGCCAATTTCTCCGTGTCGATCGGTTTGGTGACGTCGCTGGTCCTGATCTTGTTGTCGGTGAGCACGAATGATTCCGTGGGAACCGCGCTCGACCGCCTCCTCGACGTGACGCTCGGTGCCGCCATCGCGGCTCTCACGTACTTGGTCTGGCCCTCGTCGCCCGCCCACGACGTGCGCCAGAGTGAGACATCCATGTTCAACGCCCTCGCCCAGTACGTTGACGTGGTCCTGGGTTACGCCTTCGGCGAGAACGTGGACGACCAGGCGATCTCGCAGCGCTCACGTAGCGCACACTTCCGCTTCGCCGCGGCCGAAGCCGCTGTCGTGCGCCTGCTCGAAGAGCCCGCGTCGACGAGGGGCGACCCCCACGTGGAGCGTGGTCTCCTCTCGAGCGGCCTACGAATCCTGCGTACGGTGCACGCGCTACGTTTTGAAGCAGAACGTGGCGCCGTCACCACCCCGACGCCAGCACTCGACGGACTGCGCCGCACGTTGGTGGGTGCCCTCGAACAATTGGGTGACGTTCGGGCGGCCCCCTCACCCCTCACGCCACGGGCGGCGTATCGAGCGGCCCACGCCGATCTCTCGCGCCCCGACTGTCCCGCGTCGATCGCGCTCAATCTCGACGAGATCGTCAACGCCGTCAATACTGCTTCACACCTGATCACGGCGTAGGTAGCGGTACAGTCCTTCGCCATGGGGTGAAAACTGGCCCCCGGTAGAACACGCCCTACGTGAGCGAGTAAGAATGACGTTAGGAGTCGCCGCCGGGCGACCCGAAGTGGCCGGGGGTATTCACGTGACACATCACGGCAAGCGTTCACAATGGATCGAGGCGTACGAGAACAGCCCCGCCGCACTCTCTCGAGGCGCCACTCAATCAGGAGTGACGCTCGATGCGGTCTACGGTAGCGACGAGGGCGAGTACCCCGGACTATTCCCCTACACGCGCGGCATCCATCCCGCGATGTACCGGTCGAAGCTCTGGACCATGCGAATGTTCGCGGGATTCGGCACCGCGCCCGAGACGAACCAGCGCTTCCGTGACATCATCGCCGCTGGGGGTACCGGCATCTCGACCGCCTACGACATGCCCACCCTCCTCGGCATCGATTCCGACGATGCGCGCGCACTGGGCGAGGTGGGACGCTGTGGGGTCGCCGTCGACACCATCGATGACATCGCCGACCTCTACGACGGCCTCGACCTCTCCACCATCACCACGTCGATGACCATCAACGCGCCCGCCGCAGCGATCTTCGCCATGTTCATTGCCAACGCCGAAGATCACGGTGTCGCGCGCGCCCAGTTGGGCGGCACCTTGCAGAACGACATCTTGAAGGAGTATCAGGCTCAACACGAATACGTCTTTCCCCCGAGACCCTCGTTACGCCTCGTGCGCGACACTATAGTCTTTGCCACTCGCGAAATGCCCCGTTGGCATCCACTGTCAATTTCGGGCTACCACATCCGTGAGGCGGGCTCCACGGCCGCGCAGGAGGTCGCCTTCACGTTGGCCAACGGATTCGCCTACGTCGAATTGGCCCGTCGCGCGGGTCTCGCCGTCGACCTCTTCGCGCCCCAGTTGTCCTTCTTCTTCAATGCGCACATCGACTTCTTCGAGGAGGTGGCCAAGTACCGCTGCGCTCGGCGAATCTGGGCCACCTGGATGCGCGAGCACTATGGGGCGATGGACGAGCGTTCGTGGCAGCTGCGCTTCCACGCCCAGACCGCTGGCGTCTCGCTCACCGCTCAGCAGCCCGACAACAACCACGCGCGTACCGCGATTGAGGCCCTGGCTGCCGTGATGGGCGGAGCACAGTCACTGCACACCAATTCATTCGACGAAGCGTGGACCTTGCCCTCGGCCGACGCGGCTCGAGTGGCCCTGCGTACCCAGCAGGTCATCGCCTACGAGACCAACGTGACTCAGGTCGCCGACCCATTGGGGGGTAGTTGGTTCGTCGAGAGCCTGACCGATCAGTTACACCACGACGCCAGCCAACTCCTCGAAGAGATCTGCGAGATGGGCGGGGGGTCGATGCTGGAAGGTTGTCTTCTCGCCATCGACAACGGCTGGTTCGAGGGGCACATCGCCGACTCCGCCTACGTCCACGAGCGCGCCGTCCAACGCGGCGAACGCATCATCGTCGGGGTGAACGCGTTCATCGATGACGCCCCCGCTCCGGCCCCCGTGAACCAGACCAATGCCGAGGGTGAGAACGAACAACGCCGACGCCTGGCGCGAGTGCGCGGTGAGCGCAGTGATGACGAGGTGCGCCGGGCACTGGAGGAGCTCGCCACCGACGCGCGCGATTCGACCGTCAACCTCATGCCCGCACTCATGAACGCCGCGCGAGCGCACGCCACGGTCGGTGAGATGATGTCGACCATGGCCGAGGTCTTTGGCCGCTATCACGCCGCCCTGCGATGACCAGGCGCGTACTTATCGCCAAAGTCGGACTCGACGGCCACGATCGCGGCGTTAACGTCATCACTCGACTCTTGCGCGACGCCGGGATGGAGGTCATCTACACCGGGCTCTTCCAATCACCTGAGTCGGTCGCGCGCACCGCGGTGGACGAGGACGTCGACCTCGTCGGCCTGTCCATTCTGTCGGGAGCCCATCTCACTCTCGTGCCACTCGTGCTCGACGCGCTGCGCGCTGCCGAATGTGACGTGCCGCTCGTGGTGGGTGGAATCGTTCCCGAGAGCGACGAAGCGACACTGCGCGAGGCCGGCGTCGCCGCCATCTTCGGACCCGGGACCTCGCTAGTGGAGATTGTGTCCACCCTCGAAAGCCTCGATCCACTCAGCCACTGATTCTTGAACTAGCAGTACTCCGCGACGGGCGAACTCACGTCGGCGTCGCACTCAATCGCGAGAGCCCGTAGCCAATCTCCAACGCGAGGTCCTCGAGAACTGCTAACACCTCAGGCGCGAAGGCGTCTTGCTCGAGGGCGTAGATCACCCAGGTACCCGCAATCTCCCCATTGACCAGAACCGGAATCGCCACGGTGGAACCGAATCCCTGCGCGAGAGCCCTGTCGCGCCAGGACGCAAATTTCAGGTCCGTCTTCACCTCATTCACCACGCACGCCTGGCCCAGCCGGATCGAACGACCAGCGGGACCCTCGCTCGTCTCTCCGGAGCCCCAACTGACTGTGAGATTCACCATGTAGGACTCCCGGCCCCCACTCGAAGTGACCACTTCCACCGATTTGGCGTCGTCGAACATCTTCCGTCCGTACCACGCTAGGGCGTACCCCCCCTCGTCGACGGCCACCTGGCACATTTGCCGCAGTAACGAGTGTGGATCTCTCTCTCGTATCAACGCTCGACTCCCCGCGGTCATCGTTCGCAACGCCCGCGCGCTGACGATCTCGTCGTCGCAGTTCCTCAGCGCCACGACGGCACCGTTGACGCGGCCGTCACCGTCGCGCGTGGGCTGAGCACTGACCCTCACCCACACGAAGTGACCCGAGGCGTGCCGCACTCGCATGGTGAACTCATCGAGTACTTCGCCGAAATGCAGCAACTGGCGCCACGCGAGCACGCGTGGCTGATCTTCCTCAAACACCAGCTCCAGCACGTCGTGACCCAGTAAGTCGCCAGCCAGCCAGCCCAGTTCGCGTGCGGCCGACGGGGAGACCCAGGTGAGCTCGCCATCGAAATTGACGGTATAGATCACGTCACGAGCATTGTTGGCCATGAGAGCGAAGCGACTCGCTGCCTCGGCCGCGTCACGACGCAGGGCCACCAGTTCGCCGACGTCACGCAGCGTGACGATGAACACCGACCGGTCCCCCTCAGAACCACGGGCGCGACGTATCTGATGCGACATCCACTTCACGTCGCCCGTCGACGTCACGACGGGTATCTCAATGGGCTCCGAACGTTGGAACGAACGGCAATCTGTCCGCTGTTGCGTCACCCGACTCCGCTCGGATCCGACCACTCGGTCCTCCAATCGGGTTCCCACGAGGTTCTCGTCGCGGCATCCGAGAGTCGTCAACGACGAGGGGCTCACCCACTGAATCACGCCCTCGTCGTCACACTCAATCACGACGTCATTCGAATTCTCCGCCACGATGCGGAATCGTCTCTCGACGGCGAGCAAGGCCTGCTGGGCGGCGACTTCACCTTCGGCGTCACGCCACGACGACACGCGCCACGTCGCACCCGACGTCTCGTCGAGCACCACCCGTGAACGAATCGACACCCAGCGGTACGAAGAATCTTCCTGACGCATTCGCACCGTCAACGACTTCGACTCCTCAGTCCCGCTGTCCCGTGCGAGCGACTGAATCGACGCTCGGTCGTCCGGGTGCACCAAGTCAGCCAGTGAGCGTCCCAGAACGTCGGCGCGGCGTAGACCAAACAACCTCTGCACGTACTGCGACACCCACTCGATGACCCCACCACGTTCGATCGATTCCACGTCGTTACCGTGGCGGCCGATCAGTCGGTAAAATTCATCTTCGTCGCGTTCGAACTCCAAGAGCGCGACCGCCGGGTCGATCAGGTGTAGGAAGACCACCGCACCGGTGGTGACGCCGTGCTGATCGATGACCGCGCGCCGCACCGCCGAGAAGGGCTGGAACCGACCGTCGTGTCCTCGAAGTTCGACCTGGAAGTGATTCGCCTGCGCCAATCTCACGTTCTCGTAACGGCGAGGCTTCGAGACGAGCGTCTCACTCTTCATGAGTAGATCGAAGTTCGTCCCGACCAACTCACCCGGCTGGTAGCCCAGGGTGTTGCGGTGGGGGTCAAGTAGCCACACAATCTTGCCGTCGCGATCCAACTGCACCACCATGTCCGAGGAACTCTCCAGAAGTAATTGGTAGTGGTCAAGGACTTCTCGCACTTCTCCCGGGTCGCGAAAGATGAGACCCACTAAGTCGCCGTCGACGATGGCGCGAACATCGAAGCGGCGACGCACGAGGTCCGCCAGAACAAGAGGCATCCCACGACGTTCCGCGGGGGCACCAGTTGTCACCACTCCGGCCAACAGACTAACGAGCTCGGCTCCGGTGGATGAGGGCCAGATGTCTCGCAACGTCGCGGTCGTCAGATCCTTGTTGCCTACACCGAGGTACTCACGGGCACGTTCATTGATCTCGACGTGCGAGAAATCCTCGATCGCGCCGGAGGGTTCCCGCAGCGGCCGCAGAATCACGAAGGCATCGAGGCACGACGCTAGCCCTAACGACAGACGACTTGAATCTGACTGGTCGCGCTGAATCGACACGTAATCCTCCCCGGACACCAAAAGCACGACTTGGCTGTCGATCTTGAGGCTACAACGACCTGGCCAAGTTAACGCGACACGTTCTCAATAAGTCAATCGTTGGCACCGCTGGGACAACGATTCACTCACGTACACGAGGGACTCTTTCGCGGATCAGCTGGCGGGGTGCACGAATCGCCAGGACGGCGCCAAGACGAAATCCACCTCGACGATGGACTCAATTGACGTCCTCGAAACGCTACCTACTGCATCGAAATCTTCACTGAAGTGCGTTAAAGCGATCGTCGGCGTCGCACCTAGGAGTAAGAGGTCACGGATCCGAACAGCCGCTCAGCGATGCGGCTCCCTCACGGTGTCGAGACCAGCGAGGGGCAACGTACCCTCAACGAGGTTCGTGGCCACTTCGGTGAGCTTGACATTATGATTGCGCGCGTGATTGCGCAGGCGCGAGAACGACTCCTCCATCCCGCCGCCGTAGAACTGCGCAATCATGCCCTTCGCCTGCTCGATGACAATGCGACTATTCAGCGCGAAGCTCAGTTGATCATTGAGTAGACGAGCACCGAGCACGGACTGGTGTTGCAGAATGGCGATGGTCGCCACATCGGCCAGCCCCTGTGCGATCATGATGTCGTCGGTCGTCAGCAGACCGACGTCGGCGCGAAATAGGTTCAATGCTCCGATCGTTCGCCCCCTCAAGCGCATCGGCAAACAATGCACTGAATGAAAGCCCTGTTCGATCGCGCGTGGGCTGAAATGCGGCCATCGTACGTCGGGATCGACCAATTCGTGATTGACGATGGCGACTCCGCCCGTGTAGCAGTCGACGCAGGGACCTTCGTTCGCCTGGATCTGGAAGAGCTCCAAGACCTCCATGGACTCGCTCGAGGAGGCGACGAACTGCAATTCTCCACCGGGCAGGCACAGCATCACCCCCGCACTCGTCACGTCGATGGTATCAACGCACCGATTACTCAGCAGCGTCAAAATGTCAATCACGTCGTAATTGTCGACCAGATTGTCGGCCAGTTCCACCAAGGTCGCCACGACGAGCGATTCTCTCGCCATTATCTCACCACGCTCTCTCGCGATTCACGCGTCGCCGACGAGAGACCGCAAGGGTCCTCCTAATGATGTTAGGCCTTATCTGAGACGTCATAGACCACCTTCTCGCCACTCATTGATATCTGGATCGAAACGGAGTTGGCGATCGATGACACGACCGGACACGACCGACAGACTTTGCGACACCGAGAAAGCGTGCATCCGCAGGGCGACGAGGGCGCTCGAGATGTCAATGGACGCTTGCACCGCCAGCATTCCCGCCGCTTGATGGACCGAAAAGTCGAAAGCGGCCTCTCGTTGTAACTCCTGGGAGAGCGCCGCGGGCGCCGCCCCGGCTTGGAGGGCGACGATGCCACGTCCGATCACCGACGCCATCAGGAGAGCGTCGGTGAACTGCGACTCACTCAAGGGTCCCGGTGTCGTCGAATAGAGGCAGAGGGCCCCCAATTGAATAGCACCGATTCGTAAAGGGAAGGCGAAGACTGCGCGAACTCCCCGAGCGAGCGCGCTGGGTGCGTACAACATCCACTGGGAATTGCGAAGCAGTGCCAAGTCCTCTTCGCAGACCGGGTCGTCGCGGTCCAGCGTGTCCCGACAGGGGCCTTCGCCGACCGTGATCTCGAGATCAATCAGGCCCTTCGCTACCTCGTCGCTAGCGCAAAACGCCAGCGGCAATTGCATCGACGTCACCAATGTGATCCCCGTGGCGCTCACCGCGGTAATCTCGGCGGCGACCGAGCACAGAATTCCACGCTCTCCTTCGTGGCTTTCCTTGGACGCCATGAGGTCGAAAATGGTGATCAGTCGCTCAGAAAACATAGTGGCGCCTAGCCGCATCGTTAGAATGGCCCGCGCAGACTCTCGGTAAGTACATCGATGAACTCCTAGTGCTGGGGCGAGACGAAGGGGGGACTGGACGGCGCATCGCGTGTCGATGGCTCGCCACCACTCTCCTGGAACTGGGGTGACGTTGAGGGGTGCTAAATCAACTGCAGGGCTATTGGAGGATACCTTTCTTCTTCGGGGTCATGGTGTTGCTCATCACGGTGTGCGCGTGGCAACTGGTTCGAAGGCCTCGACTAGATCCGCGACGTTGACGGTGGCCACGCTGATCGACTGGTCCGCAATTCCGTAGGGGATGAACAGATGTCCCTCGTGGAGGAGTGATCCGCACGAGTACACCACGTTGGGGACGTAACCGTCCTGCTCGTGCATCGTGGGGCTCAGAAGTGGACGCGGGAGCTGTCCGATGACTTTGGTGGGATCGTCGAGATCCAGGAGCAGAGCTCCGATGCCATAGGTGCGCATCGGGCCCACGCCGTGCGTCATCATCAACCAACCTTCCGACAATTCGATGGGCGAACCACAGTTCCCCAACTGAACCACTTCCCACGAGTACGTCGGCACCTGGGCGGTGACGACGTCATTCCAGCGGTGTACGTCGTCGGAGAAGGCAATGGCGTTGGATTCGCGGTCGAAGCGCGAGAGCGCAGCGAAGCGCCCAGCGATCGTGCGGGGAAAGAAAGCCAACCCCTTGTTGCGAGCGCCCCGTCCCGCCAGGGGTGACGAGGCGAACGTCGTGAAGTCGTCGGTCTCGAGGAGTTGCTGGGACACGGAGTGCCCATCGAAGGCCGTGTAGGAAGCGATGTAACGCGAAACACCCGGCTCGCGCATCTCTACGAAACGCGCGTCTTCCATCCCGTTGCGCTCATTGGGCGCCGCGGGCCACAGAACCCGCCGTGACATCTCGACGTGGGGATCGAACGAGGACCGATACGAACACGCCGCGATCATCCGCAGGAGCGTCGCGGTCTTAACCACGTTCAAGCGAGTTTCGCTCTGCGTTTCGAGCTTGGCAATCGCTATTTCGAGGTCAATCGTGGAGAACCGATCACTCAGGCTATCCAACACCGATGCGGTCGTTTCACCATCGAAGCCCAGATCGTGCATGAGGGAGTGAAACAGCTCTCGATTGAGTTTCGCGCCCGAGAGCGCGCCGGCCACCGGAAAGGGCTGCGCCACGTCCAACTCGACGCCACCGTCGGAGGTGATGGTGCCCGTGCGAAAACAGATCGAGGAGTGGTGGCCCTCACCCACGGCTCTCACGCTCATGGCAATCCGTGTGTGACCGGGTGATAGGCCCGTCTGGTCGGGATGACGCACCACGCTCGGATTGCACAGCGCCGCGCCCTCAATGCTGTACTCGTGTGAAAATACCGCGCCCATCAGACGACGGCGGGCTGGCGATATCGGGTTCACCACGTAGTCGGCCACCTTGACGGCGTGTTGATCGAATACTTCCCCCAGGTTCTCGTGGCGGTGGTCAAGTCGCTCGAAGAGGTCCGCGAGGGCCGCATCGACGTCCTCTTCGGAGAGTTCAAGAACTCGTTGCACCGTATTCGCCGCGCGAGACTCGCTGCCCCCCACTAGCTCCTGACCGGGAATGAAGAGTCGCGAGAGCACGCGCGACGAATCGTGACGCAGCCGAATGGCGGTTCGACGCGCCAGCCCCATGTCGATCACGAGATAGCCATCGCCGCCCGGTACGCGTGCTGCTGAGTCATTAACAATGCCAGCGTCGACTCGGCGCCCTGATTGATGTTGGGACCACTCTCAGTGAGACCGTCGTACCCACCACCGGTTCGCTCATCGAACATCACCGCTCCGAGTTCATTGTCTCCCGCGAACCAGCCTTCGCAGAGCGTCCGGCCCGCGCTCCACGTCGACTCACCAGTGATCTTCTCGGCTCGTACGCAGGCGTCGCACAGGGCCGCGACCTCGATGGGCTGCTGATCAAAACGGCGGAACTTCTCGTCGTAGCCACGCCCACCCGCGGGCGTGACCGATAGGTACCCCGTAGTCGCCTCCGACTCAAGGAGCCACCGCAATCGATCAAGTCCCACTTCGATGATCCGCTCGTAGCCCAGGTACACCCCCGCGGCGATCAGCGCTTCGGGCAGTGCGGCGTTCGCGTACGTCAGACGTTCCTCTGGCCAGCGCCACCGCTTCGAGACATTTTCGCGGTCCAACGTCGCAATCCCCGCGTCGAGCAGTTGGCGCGCGAGCGAACTCTGAGGGCTGACGCGCAGAAACTCGCTCGCGCCCAACATGGCGAACGCCATGGACCGTGGCCAGTTCGAACGAGCTAACGCCCCGCGTTCGAAGGCCGTCGTTGCTCGTTGGCGCAGAGCGGGGTCCGCACTGCGTGCGCTCATGGTGCCGAGTGCCCACATCGCGCGACCCCAGCAGTCATCACTCGTCGCCGGCAAATCCCAGTCACCGTTGGGCTGTCGCCGATTCACGAACTTTCCGTTGGCGCGCTGCGCCAACTCCAGGAAATGCAGTGAGGACCACGCCAACTCGTGCAGTTCTGAATCGAGGGCGGAATCTTCCTGACGAGCGATGACGAGGGCGACGCGGGCCACGTCATCGGTGCAGTATCCGTGTTCGATGCGCGCCACGGCACCCTTGGCGTGTTCGAAAGTCCCGAAGGGGCCCCGCAGTGACAAGAGGTGCGCGAAGTTAGGTCGAATGAGGGCGGTCACGCTCTCACCGACTCACTGGTCATCAAGTCCAACTCCCGCGTCAAATCGACGTAACTCCCGGCGACGGCGTCCCAACTCAGACTCGGGGCGATGCGTCGCGCGGCCGCGCTCATGCTCAGAGCTAGCGCCGGACTCTCGATTATTCGACGGATTGCGACGCTGAGCGCACGCGGGCTGCGATGCTCGACCACGATCCCCGCTCCCGAGGAGAGAAGTTCGTTGGAGTGCGGAAATGACGTCGCGATGACCGGACGACCTGCGGCGACGGCGTCGACGAGCACTCCCGACGTCGCTTGGTCCGAGGAGTCGTAGGGCAAGATGACCACAGTGGAACTGGCGATCAGATCCTTGAGCGACGCCAAGGTGCGATAATTATTGTCGAAGTAGACCATGTCACTCACGTCGTTCTCTTGAACTCGCCGTTCGAGCGAATGTCGATAGACGTCGCCCTCGTAGGCCAAGACCTTGGGGTGCGTGCGACCAGCGACCACGTAGTGGGGTCGTGGAGACAGCCCTCGCAACAATGCCATCGCGTCGATCATCCACTCGATTCCCTTACCGGGTCCCAGCAGTCCCCACGTCAGCAGGATGGGGCTGGCGCCGGGTTCGGCTGACAATGGCATGAGTCCGAGTGCGGCCCCATGAGGAATTACCCGGACGGGAGTGGTCCCCACGTGGTAGTGACGCCGCAGGGTCGTTAGCGCGGAGTCGGTCATCACGATCACGAACGTCGAGAGTCGAATCACCTCATTCAACACCTCGCGCTGATGGGTACTGGGCGACGACAGGACCGTATGGAGCACCGCCACCGTCGGCACATCGAGTCGCGACATGAGCGACAGCACATCATCGCCGTCTCGACCGCCGTAGAGTCCGAACTCATGCTGGACGAGCGCTACGTCACAGTTGTTGAGGACCAGAGCAGCCCGGTGCACGGACGGCGCATCGCTGGCCCGCAGTTCCGCCACGACGGTGAACGGTGAGGTCGAGGGGACGTCATCGCCCTGGAGCACCCGAACGAGTTCGACTTCCTCACCTCGGCGCTGAAGTGCTTGTCCCAACGCACTCGTGAAGGTGGCGATGCCGCAGGCCGTAGGTGGCGAGGAGCTCACCATCCCCCAAGTGACATGAGTGGTGTTCACTGTGAATCTCTCTCTGGTAGTTGCGCGACCGGGCCCCGATCCCCAGCATCGGAGGAAGGGCTGGCATCGCTCAAAGTGGGTGACGACGTCATCGCTCTCATGGACCAGTGGTCATCGTCGGAGTAGCCCCCATCGAAGCTGCCCGTGTCCCAGAAGCATCCGCTTGGGGAGACCTCAAGGGCAAAGGGGCCGAAGCCGTGAGAATGAATATTGAGGCTCGTCATCGCGGGCCAGTTTCACGGGTGCCGGTAGAACGATTGCGCGCACCAATGAACCCCGTGACGATGACCGCGAGAGTCAGTGCGCTGCGAAGAAATATCCACTTGGGCACCACCACGAGAATGGCCCTCGATCCGGGCAGTGCGCTATACGACGTATCAACTACGTGACTCGAAATTTGTTTACGCATTTCACTACCTCCATCAAAATGGAGGCGTCGAGCCCGAACGAGCGACAATCGTCTAGATCGTCCGACCCGAACCTGGCGTCTCAAGCGGAGAAAACTCCCCGCCGCACATCACCCTACACCACTCTGCGAATTGGCGAGCGCTGAGACGGACGCGTCCAGCGACTAGTGGAGGCGAGAACTACTCATCCTTCTTGAAGGCATCGCGCACTCGACCACCCGCCTGCTTGAGCTGGTCCTTCAACTCCTCGACTTGATCCTTGACCGGCATATCCTCGTCGCCGAGAGCCTTACCCGTCGATTTGACAACCTTGTCGCCTACGTTCTTGAGGTGAACCTTGAGTTCCTCGACTTGCTCTTTGGCGGGCATCGTCTCGTTGCCCAGGGCCCTGCCCGTGACTTTCTCGACTCTCTCCAGCGACGTCTGCACCATGATCTTCGCCTTGTCCTTCATCGACATGTCAATCTCCTCTTCCCTCGCAATTGCATCTCACGATGTCACTTGTCCCCCGCGCCACTTATCGACCCCAAAAACCCCCGTGTGACGTTGCACAGTTGGCTAGGTGGGCTCACGCTCCTACGGTGCACCCCGCGTCCCAGTACCGTATCGGGCGGGTACATCGTGCGACTCGCCACCGCCCGCGATGACACTGATGTTTCATGCACTGCGACCATCATCGATCTCCCTTGCGCGACGCCGCGAGAGGCGTGTGTGAAGGATGCTGGGTCTTGACGTCCTAGGACGGACCATAGCACCGTGCCGTACACCGTCCTCTCCCCTCGTGGACATCGACGGCGCTCGTGACGCCATGAAAAGGTACTCAACGCGACCGCGGAGGATGAATGGTCACAACGTCATCGTCGCCCGTCAGGAGCTATAGGGTCACGCTAGAGATCTACGCCGACGTCCGTTTTGCGTGGCACGAAGGGAGAGCGTGATGTCACCCACTACACCGCACGCGTGCCGAAACTCCATGGCGCGCGCTCGCCGGAGGGGAAACGCATGAAGCTCGGGCGACGAGTGCTGCGATCCTATCGTGATGCCCCCAACGAGTTTTCCCAGCAGCTCTTTGAACACTTACCCACTCGCTACAACGCCATCGCCCGAATCCTCTCCCTGGGCCAAGATTCTCGCTGGAGGGCGTCGATGGTCGAGCGGGTGGTGGGCGCCCGACCTGGTCTCGTCCTGGACGTCGCGTGCGGTCCCGGTGCGGTGACCCGGCGGTTGGCCCAGAAGACCACGGCTCGCATCATCGGCCTCGATCTCAGCGCCGCTATGCTCGCCCGAGGTCAAGCGGACATTGCTCACGCCCACCTCGGCGACCGTGTTTCTCTCGTGCGCGCTCGAGGTGAGGATCTGCCATTCTCTGACTCGGTGTTCGACGCGCTCACCTTCACCTATCTCTTGCGCTACGTCTCCGACCCTGCCGCCACCCTTCGTGAGATGGCACGGGTCGTCAAACCCGGCGGCCCCATCGCGTCACTCGAATTCTGCGTGCCTCCACTAGGTTGGCGGCGTGTCGCGTGGTGGACGTACACCCGAATTCTTCTGCCGACTGGGGGTCTGCTACTTGGCGGTCGACCCTGGTTCGACGCTGGCCGGTTTCTCGGACCTTCTATTTCGCGCCACTACCGGCGCTACTCGCTCGAATGGACCCGCGAGGCCTGGAGCCGTGCGGGTATCGACCACGTCGAAGTGCGCACGATGAGCCTCGGTGGAGGAGTCGTCATCTCTGGATATCGGCGTGACGGGTGAGCAACGGAGCCACGAACTCGTCGACGCCGCCAGCGTTCTACGCCACCCCTCGACTACTGCGACGTCGCGCAGTTCGCGAGTGGTGGACCGTGTTGCACCCCCCCTATACGTTGCTGCATTTGTCGCTGGTGACCATTGGCGCATGTCTCAAGGGTCCCGTGAGCCTGGGCCGCCTTCTCGCCACTCTCGCGGCATTCTTCCTCGCGGTGGGCGTCGGCGCCCATAGTCTCGATGAGCTTCACGGACGTCCACTGCGAACTTCTTTGCCGAGGTGGCAACTCATCGGCGCCGCCACCGCTGCGCTGAGTGGTGCACTGGCGTTGGGGGTCGTGGGACTCTACGTCGTGGGCGGTTGGTTTCTCGCCTTCATCCTCGTCGGACTGACGGTGGCGGTCGGCTACAACCTTGAACTCTTTGGTGGTCGGCTGCACACTCGTGCCGTCGTTGTTCTGAGCTGGGGTGGATTTCCCATCTTGACCGCCTACTACGCGCAGCACCGAACGATCAGCGTCGCCGCCGTCCTAGCGGCAGGCTTTGGAACATTGATGACATTGGCTCAGCAACAGCTCTCGACCCCCGCTCGAGAGCTGCGGCGACGAGTCGTCGAAGTCCGAGGGGTCGCCGTCCGGGCCGATGGCTCCACCTCCGTCCTCGACAAGGATCTGCTACTCGCTCCCCTCGAGGCGACGCTTCGTACCTTGTGCCGAGCGGGCCCCCTCCTCGCCTTCGCCATGGTCGTCGCCCGTTTCACCCATTTTTGAGGTCGGACATCTCGACCACGATCCCTATCGAACACGTCCCCAGTTCGCGCCGGCTCGCCACCCTACGGAGTCAAAAGAGTGACCACCGGCTCCCCGGTGAGCGTTGCCGCCTTGGCGAGCATTTTGCGAAGATCGACGAGCCTCAGGCTCGCCACTCCACCGAACGCACGTGGTGGGCCGCCGCCAGGGCCAGTCGCACACCGTTCGCGTCCGCATCGAGACCGTACACCGGGGTGCCCGGCTGTTGACGCCACGAGTCGTCGATCGTGCCAGCGTCGACCGGATCGAATCCCAGTGAATCCACCAAATCCATGACCAGTTTCTTCGCGACTGGATCGTCGCCCGCCACGGGAAGGGCCATTCGGTCACTCGCCCCCGTGGGACGCGCACGTTCGAGAAGGTTGGCCGCGTAGATCCCGTTGAAGGCCTTCACGACGGGATGACCAATCTGGTCAGACACCCACCGACTCTCGGTAAGCCCGTCCTCGATGGCGGCGATACGGCCGTCTCGCTGTTGGGGGTAATAATTTCCGGTGTCGATCACCACCACCTCAGGACTGGCTCCCACGAGAAATCCGGAGGGCAAATCAGGAACGTTCTTTTCCGGAATCGTGATCACCAGCACGTCAACCCCCATGGCAGCCTCCGAAGCGGCGACCGCGCGGGCGCCAGTTTCCTGCACGAGTTCCTGTAGCGTCTCGGGACCTCGCGAGTTAGCCACCGTCACCTCGTGTCCCAGATGCGTGAGTCTCCGTGTCAAGTTCCCACCGATATTCCCGGCTCCGATGATCCCAATCCTCATGATGTCTCCTTTGATCGTGACGTCGCGAGCCGCCCTGGCAGCACAACACCACCGTACCCAGAGAGTCCGGCCCGTCGTGCGGGTCTAACGACATCCTCACCCCGACGCCAGGTCAATGAAAATCGACCGACCATAACGGGAACCAAATATCCCTCGCCCGGCCGCTGCGGCGCCGATGGCCAGCTCGCGGCGGTCAAGGAGTGAAGAGTTGATATTCAAAGGTCGGCCCGAGTGGATGCGACGACGTGGCGCCGCTGACCATGAATCGAGCCTACGTCGAGAGCGACCGCATCAACTCGAGAACGGTGGCGAACTCCGTGGCACCGCTATGTCCATTCAGGAACCAGTCGAGTTGATGAAGTAGAGCGGTATAGGTGTAGTTGAATCTCTCGAGGAGCAGTCGTTCCTTCGATCCCGGTGGGTGTCCCTCGACGGACGGGTCAGTCGCGATATCCCAGACCCCGTCGGGGTCGAAGACCAGGGGTTCACCCGTAAAGTCGAAATCAAACGTGTCGCAGTTCACGGCCTGTCGCACCATCCTGCGTCCCCGCTGCAGTTCGAGAAATCGGTAGTAGTGGGCAACGTCGTTGACGCCCCCGAAACCCGCCACTTCCTCCGGTGAGGTGGCAGTGCCTTCGCCTTGGGAGATGATGATGTCGAGGGCCGCGTCGGCACTCACCGCATCAACCACTTCCACCGAACCAAACACGAGAGTTGGACCGACTTGATGTCGCGGTGACGTCGCGAATGCCGAGGGGTCCAGTCGCGTTATGGCCCGTCGGATCAGGGTGTAGAACTCGCCAATGGTGCAGGTTTCGTCCAAGGAGCGTTGCAATAATCCCTCATGATCAAGGGGGCTGCGCGGCTCTTCGATCTCGATGAACACTTGAAGCTGCTCAAAAGAAAATGGTGCCAGGTGCACCGTCAAGTGCTGTTCGACACCGCCGGGCAGTCGTCCGGGATAACGCGGAATAAAGGAGGGCGTGGCCAGTTCGGGCGCTCCCCCCAGGGCGTTAAGGATGTTGGATACCAACACCATGTGTAACATCTCCTCAATCACCACCGACTCCAACACTCGAGACACTTCGAGATTGCACCCAGGCTTCAGTGAGTAGAGGGCGTAGAGGTAAGGAGGAATAGTCGAATGCTCGAGTTCGAGTGCGCGCTGGAGTGCCGCGCGAACGACGGCGGGCGTCGGATCGTCGTGAGTGAGACCCTCGATGATGAGGCCCTCGAGCACGATCATTCTTCGATGCTCCCATCGCACGTGGCGACCCTCTTCGATCTCGTCACGAGACCCATGGACTCACTGCCCATTCGAGAGCCTCCCCGCGCAGGCATCTGGAGCCACCATTCCGCCCGGGGCACGCCGCCGTACTCGTGAACTACAAGACTCGTAGCGCCTCGACGTCATCTCGTTCACGTCGAGTCAGTGCGCGCAAGACACCCACGTCACCGTGACGCGCACGAGCGAGTTCCACCATTGCCTCAATCGCCACCCCCGTCGTAGAACCCTGCAGCATCCCCTCACTGCTCGTCCCCACGCTCAATGAGAGATCGTCACAGTGAACCACTAGCTCCACCACCCTGGTGCGCAGGTACTCCTCGAGCGTGATCGCTGCTCCCCCGAGGACACCCAGAACACGCAGAGGGTCTTCAGCAGCGAGCCGCGCCTCAAGACGATGCAGCACGGTACGAGCCGCCGCAGCCACCAATAGCGCCCCACCGGCCGCCATCTCTTCGCCACGCGAGCGAATCTCACGGTTGATCGTCGAGTCCGGATCCGAGTTCAGGCCCACGGCGAAGTAGTACTCCACAGCACTCAGTGGTGCGTCCGACGAAGGGGGTGCGTCGAGATACTTCTCGACCGTGGTGACTCCGCGCAACAGGTGGCCCGCGAGTCCGGCCACCGTGAACTCACTCAACACACTCGGCTTTAGCCAGTGCGATTCCACTTCGGGGCTTTCCAGCAACGCGCACGCACAATTGGCCGCGTCCAAAAAGGCGACAGTGATCTGACCCATCTGTCCATCGTGGTGCGCGCGGCGCCGCCCGTCAAATCAATTTTTCGAACTGGTAGGTTGAGGCGAATAGTCGAGTGTCAGGAGATGTCGTGACCATCAGTGACGGACTTCTCAGCTCCGGACTCGGTGTGCTGGACGTTCGCATCCTTGTCGTCGCGGCGTCCCTGCGCGAGGAGTCGCCGAACACGCGTCTGGCTCACCTCGCGGCCCAGCTCGTGTCCGCCAAGGGTGGTGAGGTGGACCTCGCCACCGTGGCCCAATTCGACGCCCCCTCCTTTAACGCCGATCTCGAGGTCGAGAACTTACCCCCCGCGGGTGCCACCGAGTTTCGTCAGCGCCTCCAAGCCTGCGATGCCTTCATCATCGCTTCGCCCGAGTACAACGCCTCGATGCCGGGTCACCTGAAGAACACCATCGACTGGATGTCTCGTTTTCGACCCCAGCCGTTCAACGAGTTGCCCGGGCTCTTGATGTCGGCGTCACCATCGATGATGGGTGGCAATCGTGGACTGTGGTCGCTGCGGATCCCCTTCGAACACTTGGGCGCCCGTATTTACCCTGATATGTTTTCCCTCGCTCCGGCGCACCACGCCTTCGATGCGAATGGCCAACTGGCTGACGTCGAACTCCAGCGCCGTTTTGAATCAACCATTCAGAGCTTCATGGAACTCGTCGAGGCGTCCAAGCACTATCACTGCGCGAAGAAGGTTTGGGTCGAATATCTCGGAGAGCGACTCGAACCGGACCTCGAACGAGTCGAATGAAGGATTCGAGGCGGCCCGCGTATCTCAAAGAGGCCGCCTTGCCGCGTCGTCGTCGGCGCCGTCACTGGATGTCCAGAGCGGCGGTTCTAACACTGCTGGCGTCGTCACTCGCGCCCATCGCAGCACTGGCCGCCACGCACCACGCGTCAACTCCAACTTCCACTCAATCTCCAACTCCAACTCCAACTCCAACGTCAGTGCCTACTGCGCGCGTGGTGACTCGAGTAGTTGGTGTCGGGGTGTCCGCCTGCACTTTCATCGACACCACCCGAGGAGTTCTGGACTATTCAACGACACCAGCGACGCTGCGTTCGAACCATCGCACCTTTCTCACTGAAATCAGATACCCCATCGCCTCGCGTGACTCCGCCTCCTCGGTATTGGGAGCGGCACCGTTGGCGCGACGCGGAGGGTATCCCGTCATTATTTTCGCCCACGGCTACGACGTCACACCCGACACCTACGCTGCACTTCTCGATTCGTGGGTGCGCGCCGGCTTCGTCGTCGTGGCCCCGTATTTCCCTGACGAGAAAGCTTCAGCCGTCACGGCCCAACACGGCGCCGACACCGAAGGCGACCTCGCCAACGAACCCGGCGACATCGTGTACGTCACCTCGCAAGTCGTCGTAGCTTCCGCGCGATTGCGACCCGGATGTCCGGTCCTGCACGGTCTCATTCGTCCAACTGAGATTGCTCTCGCCGGGCATTCCGATGGCGGTGATGCCGTCGCGATGCTCGCCTACGGCCACGGTGCGGATCCTCAGGGTGTCGCGTACACTTCCCTTAACGCCACGGTGCGTTATCAAGCCGTTCTCATTCTGGCGGGAGCTGAAGTACCCAACCAGAGATACGCGGCCGAGAAGGGGCATCCCTCACTACTACTTATCCAAAGCGAAGCGGACACGTGCAACCCGATCCGCCAGGGTGCGCAGCTCTACCGCGACGTTCGCCAGCCCAACAAATGGTTCTTCGAACTCATGACCGCTCACCACCTCCCACCCTTTGATGGGGTGGACCACGTCGCGTTCCGCGATGTCGTCGCGGTCACCACCCACTTCTTGGAATCGTCGCTGCACGTCTCTCAACCCACGCCGGGGCTCATGGCCTACGCGAATCGTCATCCTTCGGTCGCACGAATGTTCGACAGCCAACGCGGACCGACCCTCGCGGGTCTGCCGACCCTCGTCGAAGCGTGCGGGACTACTTAGCTTGCAAAAAATTCCACGAAGGAAATTATTCTCGCGAATCCCTCGGTCACGCGCACGCCACGGACGATCGACGTCGACACCACTACCTGGTCATCGCTAAGTTCTGGCGTGCGAACACGCGCTGACAACTAGGACGAACGAGTGGCGTTCACCGTGGACGCGGGAAATATGCCGGCCTTGTAGGAACCAGTCATCGTGTCACCTTCGACGGTGACCTCGAATTTGAGCGTCAAACGCATCGGCGTGGTCACATTCTGGGTCCACGTAAGTCGATTCCCCTCAGCTTTCGCCTCGAGAATTTCCACCGTTTCCGCATCCGAACGCGCCTCGCCGCCAATGACGCCATCGTGCTCGGTGATGTCGAAAACCACCAACATCGTCCCGATCGGGGTCACCAGCGTCGCATCCCACGCACCTGCAAAATCAGTCATTTCGTTCGTCGTCCTTGCTGTGATCTGTAGAGGGTGACCACGCCATCAACCTTTCGGCCAAGGCAAAGTCACCCTCAACAGTATCTCTCAGAGATCGAGCGTACGTCACCGAAGCACCATTGTCGTGCGCTCACGCGTCGACAACAATCGCCCGTCATGGCACGCCCTCAATCGATCGACTGATCAGGAACCCACTCACGCTCACTCACATCGAGTGAGGCGGCGAATGTCCTTAAATTACGCGGACGTTTTGGGCTTCTTCACCCTTTTTCCCCGGGGCCGCGTCGAACTCTACGCGCTGACCCTCTTCGAGGTTCTTGTAACCGTCGCCCTGGATGTTGGAGAAATGGACGAACACGTCATCACCCTGCTCACGCGAGATGAAACCGAATCCCTTTTCTGCATTGAAAAACTTCACTGTACCTTGCGCCACGGCTACTCATATCTAAAAATCGAGAGACCGACCAATTCGATCTCATCGTCGTTCCCCACTCTAGTCGTCGCGCGGGCGCTCGCGGCAACCGCCAGTGGTTCGTGGAGTTGCCCCCAAAAACACCTCCGCCCTCAGCACCAGGGATGCGGACGCAAAGTCTGCCAATTCCGCCCTTTGGCCTAATCACCTCCAACACCGTCGACGGAGTTCGCTAAGCCCTTCAATCAACCGAGAGCGGTCAAGAGAAGCTGATCCGTGGGCGTTCAAGATCACGACCCTAGATGTCGTCGATCCCAGGACAGAAACCTCATCCCCGCAACTCGAGGCTCAACAGTCTCAGATCCAATGCGCACCGGTGCCGATTGATCCACCGGCTATCGGTCACGAATACCACTTTCAACTCCTCTGCGACTTGACCAGGTGACCGTGCTTCGAGTGACCAATTGCGTTGGTGCTAGCACCGCAGTGGAGAAGATGAGGGGCAGTGTCCACTTCGACTACCAGCAGTCGACCACCATCGCTGCTCACTTCAATGCCACATCTCGTCACTGGAGTGACGTTCACAGATCAAGTGGCGTTGATCGATTCGCAGCACGACGTGGCCACCATCGACGACACCCCGGACGGACTGGTCCGGGGTGTCGTCGATGAACCCCAAAATCCTCAACTAGCCACAATTCCCTCCGACGCGACGGGAAGGTCGAACACCGTTCCGACTTGGCTGAGGGTTCCGCCGGCGCCGATGACGTAAGCGTCAATCGTGCCCGCGCCGCCGCTCTCCACGTAGAGAAAGCTCCCGTTGGCGGAAACCGCTGAGTCAGTCGTGCCGGCGTGTGCCACGGCGGCGGAGGAGTTGACCAGGACCGGTGCACCCGTGCTGCTCTCGGCAAACGCGCTGATATTTGCGCTACCGGCGTTACTGCCGAAGTAGTAGCCATTCACCGACGAGATCCAGCACAATGCTTTGAGGCCGTCGGTGGCGCTCCCGAGCGCCGTGAGCGACCCGTCGGGGTTGATCGTGTAAGTGCTGACCGAGCTGTTGGAAGCCTGGACCGCGACGAGGTTGCCCGCGGCGTCGAAATTGAACGCAAAGGGTACTGGGCTCGTCGCCGGTGTCACGACCGGCGCAGCGCCGAGTGCACCATCGGATCCGACCGAGAAGACTTCAAACGAGTTGGTGGAGAGCTTCGTCGTCACGACGAGGTGCTGACCGTTAGGCGAGTAACCCACCTGGCCGGGCGCCATCAAAAAGTTCGGCAGATCGGTGTTACCCAACCCGAGCGAGCGAACCTGACCCCGCAAAGCAACGAGCTTTTCGCCCCTCAACTCGAACTCAACTACCGAACCCGCACCTCCCGCATTCAGTACGGTCACCAGGTTGCCGCTAGTGGCAATCGAGTTGGGGAATAATCCACCGCTGGGGACAATCTGTAGAAGACGAAGCTGCGTGCCACTCACGGAGAACACGCTCACCGTGTTGCTGCCCGAGTTGACAGCCACGAGTTCGTTGCCATCGTCAATCAACGCGAGTCCGCCCTGACTGGCCAACGGGTCGGCCACTGCGCCCGCGGCGCCGAGACCTAGTCCGCCGGTTGAGTAGCTTCCGGCGTAGGAAATGGTGCCGTCACTGCCAGCCAGGTAGCTCAGTACGCTGTTGCCGCTGGTCGAATCGGTCAGAGCAAACACTGCGTGCACTTCACCACGGGGAGTGTCGGCACCGGCAATGGCACCCGTTGTGCCAAGTCCAAGGCCGACCATGATCGACGCGGCGGTGAGGGCCCGGAGGGGGAACTTCGATTTCATAGATGTCTCCTTGTTAATGGCAGAGTTGCCAAAAGACAGTCCCTCGGCCCGTCTACTCGTTACACACATTTCGCAAGATCGAAATCACGTCACCCGCCGTGTCCGACGCGCGACGCCGCACTGCGGCAGACGTTGATGCGCCAAAAGGCAAGGGCCTTTGGCGAACTCGTAGGGCGCCACCAGGTCGCCCTCACCCGCAGCGCTCGCGAAACCTCAACAGCGAGGCCAGCGCCGAGGAAGTGGATCACTCTCGTGCACGAGGTCAAATAGTTCGAAGGACGTTCGGCTGTCACGACGTTGCTCTTACGCATGCGAATCAATCGAGCCGAGTCGACGAGTAAACGCCGTTGTCGAACACATCAGTTGATCCTCACGACTCCATGAGCGTCACCGTTAGCTGACTGAATCAGACTCGACAGTGGCATGAGCCTCGCGCTCCATTCGCACACACCGTCGAAGACGGCACGAAGTGGTCCGACTCGTGTGTGACCTCAAGTGCCACTGGGACGGCAGACACGAACTGCGAGACTCATCAGTCAAACCGGAAGAGGCCGCGAACCAGTCCTGATCAGATCGCTGGTTGTGCTAGCGAGTCTGAAAGATGCTACTGAGACGGCCCTCATTCAAATGACCGGTCCACCCAAGCATTCCCACACTGAGAGAATCACTGGGAGGACGTTGAATTTGGAACACAATCCGTGGGCCGTACAGGACTTGAACCTGTGACCCCTTCCATGTCAAGGAAGTGCGCTACCAGACTGCGCCAACGGCCCCTAAGGGTTCTACCCTACCACTCGGTGGTATTTCTACGAGCCACCACGAGACAGACTGGATCCGCCGAAGTCCAATGGCATCGAAATCTGTGGCGCCTCTGAGCGGCGCTGCGCATCATTTCGCGCCACCTGGGCGAGGAAGACCTCGACTGACGCGCGCGCGTCGCCAAGAGCATTATGCCCCCCGGGTGAGACACCGTAGTACTGGCAAAGACTCGAGAGGGATCGTCGACGTGACGACGACGCCCGTGACTCAATGGCTTCATCGTGTTTGATCACGTCGACGACACCGAGGCGCCGTACGTGGAGGTCCTCGAGAAGGTTCTTCTGTAGGACCGCGGCGTAGCTCTGTCGCAGCATGGCGATGTCGAAGGGAAGGACATTCGCTCCGACGATCAGCGCACCCTTCGCCACGTACTCGCGAAGTACGCCCACTGCACGAATGAGACCCATTGGCACCGACAACGCCTCATTCGCTTCGTACTTGGCGTCGAGTTCCGAGTTGCTCACCCCGTGCACTCGTTGGGCTCCGGGCGAGATCGGCCGGTCGGGACGAACGTAGAAATGCTCACTCCACACCGGAACACCTCGTTCGTAGGCGCAGAACCCGTAGGAGATGGCCCTCTCACACCCGACATCGAGACCCGTGGTCTCGGTATCGAAACCAAGGAGCACCTCGGGTATGGCGAAGTATTTCTTGTGCACGAACCAACCTTTGTCGCCCCAGACTACCCCGGTACTACGACATCGCCCCGATCACGTCTGGGCGTAGTGGGCTTCGAGTTCACTCGCCAACACGTCGACCGAACTGACAATCCGCGAGGGTCGGTAGGGGAAATGTTGGGCGTCGTCCTCGTTCGAGACGCCCGATAGGACCAGCACCGTGTGCAGGCCTGCCTCGAGACCGGCGACCATGTCGGTGTCCATCCGGTCTCCCACCATGGCGGTGCTTTCAGAGTGCGCGGAGAGTTCGCGCAAGGCCGAGCGGATCATCAGCGGGTTGGGTTTACCCACGAAGTAGGGCTCCTTGCCCGTCGCGCGACTTATCAGTGCGGTGAGTGCACCCGTGGCGGGCAACGAACCGTCAAGACTCGGACCAGTCGGATCGGGGTTCGTCGCGATAAATCGCGTGCCGCTCTCGATGAGGCGCACAGCCTTGGTGATCCGTTCAAAACTGTAGTTGCGAGTTTCACCAATCACCACGTAGTCCGGATCATTCTCCGACTGGGTATAGCCCACCTCGTGCAACGCCGTGGTCAGACCGACTTCGCCGATGACGAAGGCTGAGCCTCCCGGTCGCTGAGCGGCGAGGAAACCGGCGGTCGCCAGAGCCGAAGTCCAAATGCGGTCCTCGGGAACATTGAGCCCGCCGAAGTTCAACCGAGCGCTCAGGTCGCGACGGGTGTACATGGAATTGTTGGTCAACACCAGAAAAGGTGTCTCGCTGTGGCGCAGAATGTCGAGAAAGCGATTGGCCCCCTCAATCGGATGCTCCTCGCGAACAAGGACTCCGTCCATATCGAGGAGCCACGATCCAATTTCGGAGGCGTGGCGCACGTTCGGCCACGTCGCCGGTCTTTTCTGAGCCATCGATCGCTTCTCCTTCAACGTTGCTCTCAGGCACGCGCGAACCCATTCTCGCGCCGTCACCCACTGCTTCTCGTTCTCGCCGACGACGTCATTCTAGGCGAGGCGTCGCCCTTGACCGAGTCTCGCCGAGTCCCCCGTTCTGAGCGCACCGGTGACTCTCAGGTGGCGACGCCCGCGAATTGACTGTTGTAGAGATGGAAATACACGCCCTGGTTGCGCATTAACACGTCGTGCGAACCCTGTTCGACAATGCGACCATGATCCATCACGATGATGGTGTCGGCGTCGCGAATCGTCGAGAGGCGGTGCGCGATAACGAAACTCGTGCGGCCCTTACGCAGTTCAGCCATGGCTTCTTGGATCAGGACTTCCGTGCGCGTGTCGACGTTACTCGTGGCCTCGTCGAGAATGAGGATGCTTTGATCGGCGAGGAAGGCGCGTGCGATCGTCAGGAGTTGCTTCTGACCCGCGGACATGTTGGACGCGTCCTCGTCGAGAATCGTGTCGTAACCCTGGGGCAACGTCCGTACAAAGGCATCCACTCGCGCTTCTCGTGCCGCCGCCACCACGTCATCGTCACTGGCGTCGGGTCGTCCGTAACGAATATTGTCGCGAATTGAACCCGAGAACATCCAAGTGTCCTGTAACACCATCGCGTAAGTGCGGCGAACCTGATCGCGTGTCAACTCGCGGTAGTCGACGCCATTCAAGACAATACTGCCCTCGTCAATCTCGTAGAAACGCACCAGCAGGTTCACCAGTGTGGTCTTGCCCGCTCCGGTGGGACCGACGATGGCGATCGTGGCCCCGGAGCGCACATTGAGATTGAAATCCTCGATGAGTGGCTCGTCGACGTCGTAGCGAAACGACACGTGGCGAAGACTGACGATGTCCACCTCCTCGGCCACGGCGGCCAACTCCGTGAGAACGGCGATGTCCGGCGTCTCCTCGTCGGCGTCGAGGAACTCGAAGACTCGTTCGGCCGACGCGACCCCCGACTGGAGCATGTTCATCTGGCTCGCGATCTGGGTGATCGGCATGGTGAACTGCCGTGAGTACTGGATGAACGCAGTCACCGCGCCGAGACTTAACAGTCCCGACGCGACCCGATACCCCCCGAGGACCGCGATGGCCACGTAGTTGATATTCGAGATGAATTGCATCGACGGCTGAATGATCCCGGACAGAAACTGCGCTTTGAAACTGGCCTCGTAGAGAGTGCGGTTGTGCACATTGAATTCATCAATAGTGGCGGCGCTGCGACCGAAGACCTGCACCAACTCGTGGCCGGTGTGCGTCTCCTCCACCAAGCCGTTCAACGAGCCCGTACTGCGCCATTGATTCGCGAAGTGGCGCTGGGAGCGCTTGGCGATCCACGTCGTTATCACCAGTGCCAGGGGAATGGTCACCACGCTCACCAACGCGAGCAGGGGCGAAATCCAGATCATCATGCCCAATACCCCCACGATGGTCAAGACCGACGTGATGAGCTGACTGAGACCTTGTTGAATCGTGGTGGTCAGATTGTCGATGTCATTGGTCACCCGGCTCAGCACGTCACCGTGCGGATGAGAGTCGAAATAGCGCAACGGCAGTCGGCTCATCTTGGTCTCGACGTCGCGTCGCATTGTCGAGACGACGCGCTGGGTGACGCCCGCCATGGTGAAACCCAGGAGGTAATTGAACAGCGATCCCACCAAGTAGATCAACGCGGCGACGCCGAGCAGCTGACCCATCTTGGTGATGTCGACGCCGACTCCCGGTGTCAGATGCATTCCCGCCAACATCGACGCCATCTGGGAGTGACCGGTGGCCTTGAGTTGGGCGATGGCCTGGGCCGGCGTGGTGCCCCGCGGCAGTCGCTGGGACACGATCCCGTCGAAGAGTACGTTCGTTGCACTACCCAGAATCTGTGGTCCCGACACCACGAATCCGACCGACAGCACACCGAGGGCGAGGGCCAGCACCAGCCTGAGGCGTTCGGGCGCAAGGCGCTGCACTAGGCGGCGAGTCGTGACGCGCGCATTCTTGGTGGCACGCACCGGGCCCGCAGCTCCCGCACCACGCATGGGTCCCATGCCCATACTCATCGGGCGGCGTCCTCGCCAAGTTGCGAGACCACGATCTCGTGGTAGGTCGTACAGGTCGGGACCAGTTCCTGGTGCGTGCCCACTCCCACCACGCGACCATCGTCGAGCACGATGATTTGGTCCGCGTCCATGATCGTCGATACTCGTTGCGCCACGATCACTACCGTCGCGGCTCCAATCTCCTTCTTGAGGGCTCGACGCAAGAGCGCGTCCGTGGTGGCGTCGAGGGCGGAGAAACAGTCGTCGAAGAGGTACGCATCAGCTCGCTTGACCAGCGCACGTGCGATGCACAGTCGCTGGCGCTGACCTCCCGACACGTTCGTTCCACCCTGATCGATGGCTGCATCGAGCCCTCCCGGCATCGCCCTGACAAAATCGGCGGCTTGGGCGACTTCGATCGCGTGCCACAACTCCTGGTCCGTCGCGTCGGCGCGACCAAAGCGCAAATTGCTCGCCACGGTGCCGCTGAAGAGATACGCCGACTGCGGCACTATTCCCAAGTACGACCACAAGTCTTCGAGGTTCTGATCGCGCACGTCCACGTCATTGACTCGCACGTGTCCCGCCGTCGCCTCGAAGAACCGCGGAATCAGATTGAACAGCGTCGACTTGCCACTGCCCGTGCCCCCGATGATGGCGTTGGTGGAGTTCGCCCGCAGGGTGAAATCAAGCTCCTCGAGGACCGCTCGCTCGCTGCCCGGGTAGGCGAAAGTGACGTGATCGAAGCGGATCTCGCCGCTGCGAGTGCTGACCATCATCGGCGTCGGCGGGTTCGTGATCACCGGTGACGTGCTCAGGACCTGGCTCACTCGCTCGGCGCTGGCCGCGGCGCGTGGCACCAGAATGGCCACCATGACCGCCATCATGACCGACAGCAAGATCTGCATGATGTAGGTCAGGAAGGCCGTCAGGTTGCCAATGGGCATCGAACCCTCACTGACGAGTCTTCCTCCGAACCACACCACCGCGACCGACGAGAGATTGAGGATGACCATCATGACCGGCAGCATCATCGCGAATATCCGGTTGACGCTCAAGGCGGTGCTGGTGAGGTCGTGATTGGCTTTAGCGAATCGCTCGGCCTCGAAATCATTGCGCACGAAGGCACGGATGACCCGCACACCGGTGATCTGTTCACGCAGCACCTCATTGAGGCGGTCGATCTTCACCTGCATCGAACGGAACTTGGGAATGACCTTGACCATGACCACGCTCAAGAATGCACCCATGACGGGAAGCGCCACCAGCAACAAGGTGGATAACTTCGCGCCTTCGTGCAGCGCCATTGCGACACCCCCGAGACCCATAATTGGGGCCACCACCATCATCGTCAACGCCATCTGCAAGAAGATCTGAATCTGTTGCACGTCGTTGGTGTTGCGGGTTATGAGCGAGGCCGTGCCAAATTCGTTCATGTCTCGAGTGGAGAAGGTCTGGACCCGAGCGAAGAGCGCCGCGCGGATGTCGGCACCCGCCCCCATGGCGACACGCGACGCCCAATATATCCCCCACACCGAGAACAGTCCGATCACCAAGGTGAGAAGTAGCATCCACTCCCCGGTGTGAAGGATGTAGTGCAGGTTGCCCACCACGACCCCGTTATTGATGATGTCACCATTAAGGTTGGGCAGGTACAAGTTCCCCGCCGTCTGGGCGACGAGCAGAGTCACCAGCAACAACGTGGCGCGACGGTAGGGTCGCAAATACAGGGCCAGGAGTCGCAGGAGGATCATCTTCCCTAAAACTATCCCCCGGTGGTCGAATCCGGTGGAGTCGTCACCGGGCCAAAGTCACTTGCGCGCGCGATGAGCGAGGCGACCCCTTGATGGACCATCATTGTGTAACGACACCCGACGTCGCGAGACTGAGATCCAACACACACTACGAAAGAGGGTTCCACCGATGACCGTTCAACCTCAAGCGCTGACCGTGATTGGCGCCAGTTGGTGTCCCGACTGCCGTCGAACCAAGGCGTTCCTCGCCGAACAGCGCATTGCGTACGAGTGGATCGATCTCGATGCCCAGCCCGAAGCCTCCGCGCTGGTCGAGAAGCTCAACGCCGGCAGCCGCATCATCCCGACGGTGATCTTCCCCGATGGCACCCACCTCGCCGAGCCCGGAAACGACGAACTCGCTGACAAGCTTGGACTCTCTCGAGTGGCGTCAGAGCCAATGTACGACGTCATCGTCATCGGAGGCGGTCCCACCGGCATCACCGCCGCAATCTATGCCGCCCGAGAGAACTATTCCGTCCTCATCATCGAAAAGTCAGCCCTAGGTGGTCAGGCGGGCGTCACTGAACGCCTCGACAACTATCCGGGGTTTCCCGACGGAGTCGCGGGCCACGAACTCGCCGAACGCTTCACCCGCCAAGCCAGTCGCTACGGGGTCGAGATGCTCCAGGCCGTCGCCGTCACCGGCGTGCGCCGCGATGACGAACTCGTGGCCGTGACCACATCCACGGGTCACACCTACTTGGCTCGAGCGGTGCTCATTGCCACCGGCTCGACCTATCGACGTACTGACGCCGAAGGTGAAGCCGAGCTCATCGGCGCCGGAATTCACTTCTGCGCCACGTGTGACGGCCCCTTCTACCGTGACGCCGAGGAGGTGGTGGTGATCGGCGGAGGAAATAGTGGTCTCGAGGAGGGTCTCTTCCTCACTCAATTCGCCCGCCACGTCACGGTCCTGGAATACTCCACGCAACTGGCGGGTAGCCGGCTGCTGCAAGACAAGGTCCTCAACCATCCCCAGATGGACGTGCGCTACTCCACGCGAGTCACGTCCTTCGAGGCCGACGATCGAGGCAAGTTGACTGCCGTCGTACTCGAAGATCGCACCACCGGTGAAATCACTCGTCACCCTACGACCGGAGCCTTCGTGTTCATCGGTCTCGACCCTAATTCAGGCTTCTTAGCGACGTCGCTCGCACGAGATGAACGTGGCTTCATCGAGAGTGATCAGCAGTTTCGCACCAATTTGGAGGGTGTGTTCGTGGCCGGCGACGTACGTCGGGGATCGACCAAACAGTTGGCCAGCGCGGTCGGCGAAGGTGCCGCGGTCGCCATCCAGATGCGCTATCACCTCGACCAGCTCAATAATTCACGAACAAACGACTCAACACCCACCGCCTAGGTCTCTTCAGGTGCCGTCTCTCGACCACCGTCAGTTGCGTCACCTGGTCATGAAGCTGACGTCCCAATTCGGCGATCGGGGGGTTCAAACATCGAAGCCACACCTGATCCATGACGATAACCCTGGGCAGTCCTGTTCAGACTTCATAGAGCAGAGCACCAGGTTGCGACGGTATGGATCGACGAAAGTCGATCCATACCGTCGCAACCCCACATTCACTGATTTCTAGTGCACAACTAATCGAGGCGGCGTCCGGATTCGAACCGGAGTACGGGGCTTTGCAGGCCCTTGCATCGTACGACTGGCCATGCCAGGCTGTGCCAAATCTCAGTCGAAATATGGACCTCGCACGATTGGCCCCGCTATACCTGACTTCTCGAATTGTCCCGTTGAGGCTAAAGACAGGGGCAGATACAGGGGCAGGCCAACTGGTTTCTCGGCGGAGGGATTATTGGAGGACGCGCTCCCTCGGCAAGTTTTGCGCGGCGTTTGATAGGGGTTGACATCACAAGGCCGACGTGACTCTGCAACTCGAGCTCGGTCATCGAGAGAACTGCTTTCTCGATCACTGAAATTCAGTATGGCTTCCTCAGGTCTTTGAACATTGGGAAGTGTCGAACGTTGCAAGTGAGTAGTTCGCACCCGGCGACGATCACCGTGGCGGCGATTGCTAGGTCTGCACTATCAATGGAGTGATGGCTCGGTAACCATCTTCGGCCCAATTCGCCAGCTCGCTCGGAAATCAAGGCGTCGACTGGGTGCCAGATGAAGATTGAGAGTAGCGCTCGAGTACCGCCTTCCTCGTTCGTCCTCATTCCTGCGAGCACCTCGAGACGTGTCATTTCGCTCGCGTGCAACGGCGCACCACTTCTCGCGTCCTCTAGAACTCGTTCCGCACCGTGATGGCCCCGTAGGTAGTCGATAATTACGGATGTATCAACGAGGACCGCCATTAGTCGTTTCGGGTAAGGCGCGATCCCGATCGGAGTTTCTCAACCGTGGCGGCTCCGTCCTCACTGCGGTCAGTCCATGAGCCGAAGGACTGGCGCATGAGATCGAGATCGTCGGTGCTTGAACGCCACGTTCCATACACGGCTTCAACCGCGTCACGGATGAGGGCCGAAATCGACTTACCCGTGCGTGCTGCCTCCACATCTAGTGCCTTACGTTCCTCGACTGTGAGGGAGATCTGTGTTCGCTGCATGATGTAACTATACATCACAATCACTTCATTGGGCCGCCGATTCGCCGGTAGGCGCGCCCCTAACTCTCGGGTCCCCGCGAGAAGGCAGGAATCACCCTTGCGAGGGAATTGGCAGGAGCAACTCGTCAGGCGACCTCAACTCCAATGCTCCTATGTTGGTCCTACAGGTGGCCCGTCGTAACAGCAGCGCCACTCTGCACTTGCGCCTCCGTTCCTAGTCTGACGTGCTCATCCGACGTGCCCTGCTGAATGACACGTCCAAATCTTTTGAAGGGTGTCGTTATCAGCAATGATCTCGACTCTGGCCCACCTCGCACTGAACGCGTTCGCTCGGGACTGCGTGAACGCACGAGGCGGCAACGACGGCGGCGGGCCGGGATCGCGAGCGTCGTCGCGGCAGCGGTAATTGTTGGAGCCAACCTTTACTTCTCGCCCGCGCACACCTACGACAGAAACGCACACCAGGCCGCGTGGCTCGCCGCGATTCAGAGCCTCCACGGCAATAACGGGTGTTCATCTCCTTCTTCCGCCGTCTCCATCTTGGCGGGAGCCGGCCAAGTCACCTTGGTTTGCGTTGCGAGGTCCGGCCAGAAACTCCCCACGGTCATTATCTGGAAGGCCGGTGGACAGGAAGGCGCGGGCCTTGCCTACGGGTCACCTCCTTACGACACTTGCGTTACCCCACTTGGAGGACCCTGGTGGCAAATCGGTCCGTTCGACCCTAAGGCGATGTCGTGCCAGCGTGGTTTCACGTATACGTCGGGTCCGCAAGATCGGCGCGGTATAGAACGGCCTTCTCCAGTTCAGACTCGCACTCATTGACTCGGAGTCTGTCAGCTTCGACGGCCCGACGTGACTGTTCTGCAGCTCTCACTGGAGACTGATGTTGCGGTCATGAATCGAGCATCACTTCGTCAGAAGTGGGATTCATTGTTCATCAGCCACTTGATTCAATCTAAGAGATTTCTGACAGTAGGTTGAGAACTGTGACCAGCACTCTGTTCGTTGACCCGCCGGCGCAACTGGACGACGACCTGAAGTCCAACGCGTTTTGGTCAAAGCATGGACGCCTTGCGCGGCGACTTATTCTCGTCATCGTCGCGGCGCTGCTGCTCTTTACGTGGTTGGTTCTTCGCCCTCGAGTGGACACCTACAACGTCGCCGTAAATAGTCCGACTTGGGCCACCGATGTCCAGGTCGCTCTTTCAAAGAGCGGCACCGGAGGCCCGGTTGCGCCCACTGGTTCACTGAGTTCACTTCCCGGCGTTGGGAAGATTTCTAGAATCTTGGTCGAACACACAATTGCCAGAAAGGGAACAGTTGTGTACTTCTGGTCCGCAGCGAAACCCCGAGGTAGTGCTCTCGAATATTTGATCAGAGTTCCACCGGCGTCGGATCAGTGCAACATCCATCTCACCGGCCCTTGGTGGCAAATGGCCCCCCTGAATGACCGCACCATGAGTTGTCCTAGGGGCTTCACCTTCACGCCAGGCCCGTTGCGCAATAAGCCAGCACTTCTGAACCAGCGCCGCCTGAAGAAAACCCAAACGCTAAGAAAGTCAAAACATGATCTCAACTTGAGACTATGGTTCGCCTCGCCTAATCAGAGTTGGCATCACCAATTCCTCGGATCCCCTTCGCGAACCTCTCCACGAGGTCGGCGATCCGGATTTTGGGCCCGGGTTCTATCCGGCACGGCGCGCAAATGCCGCCTCCATAGATGCGGCCAATCCAGAGACTGTTGCGAAATTCAATGTCGGGTTGCTTCACTTGGCTCAGTGATGACCAATGACGTATCCCCGAGGACAAGTTTCAGAGGCAAGGACCGGGGCAGAAATCCTAAGAGCCCATCTACACAAGGATTCTCGTTCAATTGTACGGGGCCCGCAGGGCCACTGACTCTGACGTCATAGGCAGGATGAAGAAGTGATCCGCCATGAGGTGATGTCGAACAGTTCGAAGTTCGACACCAAATGCGAACCGCAAGATACTTTGTTTCATTGGATTTTGGGCCCTTCGGAAATGAGCGGGGTTCAGTATTCACAGAAGCAAGCAATCCGCGCCGGGCGCGTCGGCAAGTACCCCATCAACCCAGCAATCGATGGCAGTTAATAGTCAGGGGGTCGAGCCTCACTCTTGTCGTCGTGGGGTGGAGCAACGCCTGGCAAACTTGGGGCATGTCTTCCGTTCTTGCCCGCCGGATACTCGAGGCCTGCCAGTTACAAGGTCAGTTCATTCTGCGCTCAGGAGTGGCCAGCACGGAGTACTTTGACAAGTACCTGTTCGAGTCCGACCCGGCGCTCTTGCTCGCCGTGGCGAACGCCATGGTCGACTTACTCGAACCCTGTGATGTCCTGGCCGGCATGGAGATGGGCGGTATACCCCTCGTCACCGTCTTATCGCAGGTCAGCGGTCTTCCCGCCGTCTTCGTACGCAAAACTCCGAAGGACTACGGCACCTGCAAGGCGGTTGAAGGCATCTCGGTACACGGCCTGCGCGTCGTCGCCGTGGAGGATGTCGTGACCACCGCCGGGGCACTTGTAGCTGGTTGCGAGGAACTCAGGGCAGCCGGGGCAACTGTCGATATGGCACTGTGCGCAATCGACCGGGATCAGGGTGGTGGCGCCGCGCTCGCCGCGCGCGGGGTCGTGTTGCGTGCGGCGGTCGAGCGATCCGAGTTTGACGAGATCCTCGAGCAAACCCAGAAGAGGGTCGAGTAGGGCAGCCACATCGGGCATGCCCCATCTGTCTCAATACGCCAAGGCCGCCGGGTATCCGGGAGTCTCCGAATTGCCGGGGTGGTTCAAGTAATGATCGCGAGTACGGGTAGGCAAAAATCCACCAGACCCCGCTGGGGTGAAATGCCTCATGCTGCGCGGTAGTTGTGCGAGCCGATGGACAGGTGGGGTCCCGCTTCAGCGTTTGCAAAACTGATGGGGTTGGCGGGTTAAGACACGTTTGCGGTGACGGTCACTTCGTAACCAAGTGATTCGATCCGGCGCTGGAGCCGCTTTGCCTCAATGGCTGGATCGTGTCGCTTGATGAAGTAGTCAGCTCCCGGATCCTCGTAGAGCGTGCCGTTGGTGAGCAGATGCCAAGTCACCGCCAGCATCGAATTCGCCACCGCGACAACCGCCTTGTTGGGCCCGCGGTGACGCGCGATCCGAATGTATTGGGCGGAGAAGTAGCTGCCCTTGACACGCACCGCGGCGTGCGCCGCCTCGATGAGGGATCGTCGAAGCCAGATTCCACCTTTGCGAGTGCCCGCGGCGCGACGCTTGCCCGCGGACTCGTAGCTCGCAGGCGCCACTCCCGCCCAGGCGCACAGGTGACCTGGCGTCGGAAACTGGCTCATGTCGACACCCATCTCGGCGATCAGGATCTGGGCGGTGATCTCCGAAATGCCGGTGATCGAGCACAAGATAGTGAACGCCGCCTCGTAAGGAGTGAGCATGCGTCTGATTTCCTCGGTGAGCGAGGCAATGGTCGCGTCGAGGTAACCAATGTGGTCGATGATCTCGCGGCTGACCGCGGCGTGGTGAGCACCGAAATGCCCACTGAGCGCCTCTTCAAGTTGGGGGATCTTTGCGCGCATCCGACTCTTGGCCATCTGGGCGAGAACCGCCGGATCTCGCTCTCCTTCGATCATGGCCTCGATGATCTGCTTCGATGACTGGGACCACACTCCCGACGCCACCGAACTGAGCTTGATGCCGGCGTCTTGGAGCACCTTCTCCAGTCGCTGGATCTGCTGGTTGCGCATGTCCACCTGGGTCTTCCGGTAGCGCGTCAACTCGCGTAGCTGGCGAATCTCGGTCGGCGGAATGAACGAAGGACGCACCATTCCGTGCGAGGCCACGTCGGCCAACCACTCGGCGTCGTTGAGGTCGGTCTTTCGACCGGGAACGTTCTTCACGTGCTGCGCGTTGCACAGCCACAGCTCATCGAAGCGGCCCTCGAGCGAGTAGTAGACGGGTTTCCAGTACACACCGGTGGCTTCCATGGCGATCGTGGTCACCGACGCCTCACTCAACCAATCGGCCAGTTCTCTCAGACCCTTGGTCGTAGTGGCGAAGGTTCCCTTCGTCAGAGCCACACGTCGACCCTGATGGTGGACTCGACAACAGGCCACCACGGTGTCACGGTGAATATCCAGACCCGCCACCTTGTCGCGGATCAGTTTCATTGCTCACCTCCCTTGAATTATTGGAAGGCTGCCGGGCAATGGACCTGGCAAAGCGGATGCTGGGGTTCGTGCTCGTAGCGACAATCATTGGTTCCCATCAGTCCACGCGCCACACTGATTACGCACACTCGGTTGCAATCGGGGTTCGGCGACTGCGCCCGACAGCCAACGTCAGCATTTCATTCATCGTGGGTGGCCTGCCACGCCATCAACACTCATTTCCGAAGAGCCGGATTTTACTCCGAGAGAAGTCCCAGAGGCAAGAGCAGAGGCAGCATTACCCCGTTTCTGGAGGCGGCGTTGGGATTCGAACCCAAGTACGGGGCTTTGCAGGCCCCTGCCTAACCGCTCGGCCACGCCGCCAGAACGACCATGCTACTCGCCCGCTCTACTTCTTCTTCATCACCAACCGCGCAATGAGGTAGACAGCCCCCACCACGATGACGACTTCAATGATCGTCTTGATGACACTCGTGAGTAGAGTCACCAATATCAGCGCCACGATGGCCGCGAGAATCACCCCGCCAATGGTTGCCTTCGTCTTATCCACTCTCCACCTTCTCTCCTGACCCCAGCGTAGGAGCACGGAGACTCCCCGCTGGCATTAGGATACGGTGCATGGCCAAAGTCCTGCAGCGCACAGTGGTTGTTGCCTCGTTGGCGACCTCAATGTTAGTGCCTCTCGCGTCGAGTTCACAGGCACAGACCCTCCAACAGGTCCACGCCACCAGCCAAGTGGCCACCCACCTCTCCTCGACGATGCCCCTGGTTCGATTGAACTTCACCAGTCCCGTCAGCGCCACCAAATTGCCTGCTCTCAGGACGTACCCCGCACTCGCCACACGCTGGCAGCAGATCAGTGCGAGTGCGGTCCAAGCAGTGACGTTAGGTGCACCCACCCCCGCCGTGTCCTACACCCTTACTCTTCCGACCTCACTGCAATGCGGCAACACCTGCACCGTGACCGCGACCCACGTGATCCAGACGGCAGTCAACGTCAACGTCACTTGGGAAGACCAGTTACTAGCCGAACTCAACTATCTACCGGTTTCCTTCTCGCCCCTCGTCACCACATCGCTGAGTTCAGACCAAGTGCCGGGAGTCTTTAAGTGGCGCTTCGCTTCCCTACCGACGTCGCTGAGTTCGCAGTGGAGCGTGGGCACCGACAACATGATCGTGCACGGTGCATTAATGAACTTCCAAAATATCCATTCTCTGCCCGCGACGGGCGAGATCGATCCAGTGACGTGGAATGCCTTGGTCAGTGCCGTTGACGCACATCAGATGGACCCCGCGACGTACAACTACGTGGACGTGGTCGAATCCTCTCCCGAGACCATGACGTTGTACTTGAACGGCGTCGCCAAGTTCCGCTCGCTCGTCAACACCGGTATCCCCCAGTCCATTACTGCACTGGGTACCTACCCGGTGTACCTGCGCTACACCACCCAGACCATGAGTGGCACTAATCCCAACGGCACTCACTACTCGGATCCCGGTATCCCGTGGGTCTCATACTTCAACGGCGGTGACGCATTACACGGATTCATTCGTGCCTCCTACGGTTACCCGCAGAGCCTGGGTTGCGTGGAAATGCCCTTCGCGGCCGCGGGGACCGTGTGGCCACACACACCCATTGGCACGCTGGTGACTGTTCGCTCCTAGGGCGACGTGTCGGGTCCGAAAGCGTGACTCCCGCGCTGACGTTCAATTCGAAGCCCTCGCTCGTCAAGGTCGGCAGCCACCCCCACCGAGTTGTTTCCAAAACGGCGCCGGATGTCGTCGAGAGCATCACGCAACGATTCTGAAGAAACTTGGTGCTCTCGAGACAACTCAATCGCCTCGCCTCGACCACCCGCAGGAGCATCGACATCGAAACTCAATTGCACCTGATTGTTGACTCGTTCGAGGAGTGACGAGGCGTAGAGACCAAGCAGTCGCACTGGTCGGGACACCTCCGCGCTGCGTACCAGAGCTTGAGCAACCGCTGTCAGTGCACCTTCGTCATCCACACCGAAGGGTAACGTTTGCGAGCGCGACGTGACCTGAAGATCGTCGAACTTCACCACGATGCTCACCGTCCGAGCCACTCGACTCTGTGCGCGCAGACCTCGGGCAACTATTCCGGCGTGGTGGCGGCACTTCTCGAGAACCTCGTTAACGTTAGTGAGCGAGTGAGCGAATGTCTCGTCATGACCGAGTGACTTCAACTCGCGACTCGACTCGACGGTGCGCTCGTCCTCTCCGCGAGCGTAGGCGAGTAGTGTCGTGGCCATTGACGCACCGAGATGGCGGGCCAATGAAGCTTCATCCACTTTGCCCAGGTCGCGAACCCATCGCAGTCCCAATTGATGAAGTTTTGCCGCCGTCTGCGGACCAACGCCCCACAGTGCCCGCACTGGCAGCTTCGCCAACCACTCTGCCTCCAGTGATCGGCTCACCCACACCACCCCGTCGCCCTCAACCAAACCTCGATCCACCACTTGCGGCTTGGACTGCTTGGACGCGAGCTTGGCGAAGAGTTTGTTGCGTCCCAGACCAATTCCGCACTCGAGTAGAAGTTCATCGCGGATGCGCTGACGCAGACCCCACGCCGCTTCTAATGGTCGCACCCCGAGACGGCGTAACCCGCGCAGGTCGGCGAAGACCTCATCCAGGCCAAGTGGCTCGAAGTCGGGAGTCAAGTCATTCACCACCTGATGGAATCGTTTCGAATACTCCTCGTAGCGGGCGAATCGACCAGGAAGGATGATCAAATCTGGACAGAGCCTCAGCGCCAGCGCCGACGGCATGGCACTCCTCACACCGTGGCGTCGGGCTTCGTAGCTCGCGCTCGCAATCACCCCACGTTGCGAGCTGCCGCCGACGCACACGGGGCGACCACGCAAAGTCGGATCGTCAAGGACCTCGACCGACGCAAAAAAGGCGTCGAGATCCACGTGTAAAATTGGGGCATCCTCGAGCGAGGGTGACTCAGCCGGAGAGTTCGACACTGCGAAAAGCCTCAGCGTACGAGAGACCCAGTGCACGACCAGCCTGGGCAGCTCGTCCGCGCACCACATCGCTCACTCCTTCTGCGTCGTCACCCGTCTGCGAGTGGTGTGCGAGCACCGCCTTGACCTTCACGTCAATACTCGAGGCAACGTCGATGGCAACATCAGGTTCGTGCGTTCCGCTTAAGAGCAGCCACTTCACCTGATGTGCGTCTCCCTGCTCCGGGTAATAGAGCGGCATCGCCGCTGCGGGGGCTACCGCATCCAATAGTGCCCAGCCCGTCTCGCGATGGTCGCGATGATTGACGTACACCCCGCCGAAGAACGTTGCGGTCGGATCGGGACCGAGGACCACGTCGGGTCGGACTCCACGAATGAGACCCACCAACGTAGCGCGCAATTCATCGCTATTGGTGACATTTCCATCGGGCACCTCGAGAACGTGGACCTCACTCACCCCAATCAGGTCGGCGGCCAACTGCAGTTCGGCGCGACGTACTTCCCGCAGGCGATCGGGGGTCGTCTGCGGTCCGTGCGCCCCCTTGGAACCATCGCACACCACTACCAGATGTAACGACGAACCTTGCGAGGCCCAGAGGGCCATGACGCCACCCGCCGCGACGTCAGCGTCATCGGGGTGAGCGTAGACCGCCATGGCAACGCGGGGACGCAGACTCAGGCTCCTCATCGATCAACTCCGCAGTTTAGGAGCTGTCGTCTTCACCAAATTTCCAATCTCGCGTGCAAAATCGTCGGCGTCGGCGAAACCCTTGTACACCGAGGCGAATCGAACGTACGCCACGTCATCAACGTCGCGGAGTGTCTCCAAGGTTGCCATTCCCACTTCTTCGCTCGTGACGTCACGGTTGAGTAGACGCATCGCCTCCTCCACCGACTCGGCAATGGCATCCAAACGAACATCGTCAACTGGACGATTCTTGCAGGCCGACCGGATGCCTGAGAGTATCTTCGAACGTTCAAATGGCTCACGATCTCCTGAACGCTTCGTCACGTAGAGACCAACCTCCTCGATCCGCTCAAAAGTGGTGTACCGATGATTACAGGCCGAACACTCCCGTCGACGCCGAATAGCCACTCCGTCTTCGGCAAGGCGTGAGTCCACCACTCGATCATCATCAGCAGAGCAAAAGGGGCATCGCACGTCATCAGGCTACACCGAAAGACCTTAAATACTAAGGAACGAGAACGTTCTCGCCGGCGACAACGACGTGTGAATGTAGTTCAGCCACCAGAGCTCGCACCGCCA
Organism: Actinomycetota bacterium; assembly: GCA_029850535.1. GTDB lineage: Bacteria > Actinomycetota > Acidimicrobiia > Acidimicrobiales > RAAP-2 > RAAP-2. The sequence goes on from JARCRU010000101.1 coordinate 51,100, forward strand.
ATGTGGGGTCAACCGGATTGAGCAGTCGGGCAATTGTGTCAACGGTGTCGCCGGGCTGGACCACGTACACCATCCCCGACGAGAGAGTTGACCCAGTGGCGAGATCAGTCGACAGGCCCACTCCATTAGTGCCGCCAAACGCGTGTCCGGGCCACGCCAACAACACCATGCTGACCACCACGACGGCCACTAGGGCGCTGCGACGGCGACGGGCCTTCATGCGAGCACGTGCGGCCCGGCGATTCGCCACGAGTGGACCACGACGAAACGGCATCGACTCGTCGGGCGTTACCACCAGGCGCAGGGCCGGTCGGATCGAATCGTTGAACGAGTACTGCCCGGGGAACATCTCTACAGCAGCCATCTACTTCTCCCTCTTGTCATTCGAACGAACACTTGTTCGTAAGTATAGGCGAACACGTGTTCGTATGCAATACCTACATTGTTAGGCAATCCCCACTTCGCAACCGCCGCAGTTCGCGACCTACACGGCCAAACGTTCCCCCCGTGCTCTTTCGCCCCCGAAGGGCCAACTCCACTTCACCCAGAGTTGCGACCAGTTGTATACGGTGCCGCATCACCAGCGAGGCACACTCTACGGAGAGTCTGTGACATGGATGATCGTGAGAGTCGGTCACCTGTCCATCGGTCACCCACACAATGGGCTCATCTCGACGTACTCGTCCGACGGCCCAGCGCAACACTGGACCATCCACCCCGTTGCCAATGTTCCCCGGTCGCGGCACCCTCGCCACGCGTCCGTCCTGTGCCAGGATCCACGCGTTCGGCGACGTTCCTTGGTCCCCTGGTCGGTGGCTGTACCCCACGATTAATGCGTCGGGTGCGGCGCTGAGCATCCTGTCAATCTCCGCGATACCAACGTCCATCGAACCCGATTGATCAATGACGACTACTCCCCCACCCGATCCCCTGCGGCGAGTGAACGCCCGCTGGTAAGGATCGGTGAGCAGTCGGCTGGGGTAGCGCATCACCGTGCCGGTGATCGACGGACTCGACCGGCGTCGCAGAGGGCGGCGCCGACGTGTCACGTATTCCAGCGTCTGATCGAAGACCAAGGGTGCGAATGCCATGCTGGGTGCCCGTCGTGAACCTGCTTCGAGTGATCGACGAAAAACGCGAAGTGTATCGGGCGAATCGGGAGCGGCGGCCCCCATCGAACGACTCAGAAGTTTGGCAATGACAACTGTCACCTCAACGAATCCACCCGGAAATCCCTCGGCATTGATTTCCGTATCGCCGAGACGAGACGGCTCCATGGACATCACCACGTCCCCCACACGCTTCTTCAGTGCACGAAATGCCGACGGCCACGAGGGCTGACGTGATCGCACCCCCTTGACGAAGGGCAACTCTCCACCCGTTCCCAAGACCGCGAGGAAGAAACAGACTGCCTCACCCCATTGATTGGTCTCGGCCAGTCGTTGTCCCCCCAGTCGCTCTGTTCCGTCGCAGAGCAGCGCGACATCAAAACCGAGTTTGTGCAGCAGATGATTCACCCGAAACTCTTCAGCACACTCGAGGGCTCGGGGAGACAACTCGAAATCGATAGGTGTGTGCTCGGAGAGATAAGGGCTCACTCGGATGTGCATCAATTCGTGAGCGCGCACGACTCGCGACGTAGGGTCGTGGCCATGGGGAATCCGCAGAATGCGTTCGCTGAGGTTGCAACTCGCACCCCCGCGCGTCGCCGAGCCCAGTTCGACACTCCACGCGCCCTGTTCAAAGCCATCGCGACGACCATGGATGAGTTCGGGGTACGCGGTCACCCTCACCCCAGTGAGCTAATGCTCAGTGCATCGAGCACCGCTGGTCCCGCCGTACTTCCAAAAATCAGTTGGGCGGCGCGATCGGCCCCGAGGTGTGATCGAAGTTGATCGAAAGCGTAGAAACTGCGCAATGACACCCGTCGCTCACTCTCTCCAATGGATCCGTTCATCGCCGGGGCACGCAAGTCTTCGCTCAATGTGGCGACCGCGTGAGGGTGAGGTCGATCGATGCGAATCGCCACAGGAAATCGATCGCGTAACGCGATGGGAATGTCACTCAATTCTTCCAAGTTGGTCGTCATCACCACTGAGAAGTCCGGTCCGGGCTTGACCCATTGTCCGGTGTCGGGATTTCGCCACCGCGCTGACTCCACCGAATCAGTGATGGCGAGCAGAGTACTGAGCGCGTCGCCCGAAGCCCTGTCAACCTCATCCACCACCAGTCGCCCTCCTCGACCCGCATTGGCCCTCCACGCGCGAATAGCCGGGCCCTCGCGCCATTCCCACTTGCCAGCCCCCGCAGGCATCCACGTCCCGGTTATCTCGCCAGTACTGAGGTCCTCCGTACAAACCAGCCTCTCGGAGATACCTTTGGTGAGTCCCAGTTTGAGCGCGGCGAAAGTCTTCCCCGTCCCCGGCGGACCGTAGAGCAGTATTCTCTGGACGCCGGCCGCCAAAACGTCACTGACGTCCCTCCAACATTGCCCCGCCACGAGATCATCACGATCCATTGAGCCTCCTTGTGCGGCCCAACTGTCGCTAAATCCTCGACATCTCGCAATTCGACTTAAGTACCTCGCCTACGAACGGCGTCCAGAATTAGTCGACCGATTCGCCCAAATAGACGGCGCGCACTCGCGGATCGTGCAACAACTTCGCAGCGTCGTCACTGAAGGCGATTGCCCCGTTCTCCATCACGTAACCCCGATCCGCCAATCGCAATGCTTGTGCGGCATTCTGCTCCACCACCAGCACCGTGGTCCCGGCGTCACGAATCTCACCAATAATATGGAAAATCTGATCAATGATCATCGGAGCCAAGCCCATCGAGGGCTCGTCCAGCAGCAGCAGGCGCGGGTGCGACATCATTGCTCGACTGATGGCCAGCATCTGCTGCTCACCGCCCGAAAGGTTCCCACCGAGTTGCTTACGACGTTCCTTGAGAATTGGAAACAGGACGAACATCTTCTCCATGTCATCGTCGTAGTTGTCCTTACGTCCAAAGGCACCCATCTCAAGGTTCTCCTGGACCGTCATCTGGGGGAAAATTCGACGACCCTCGGGAACGTGGCTAATTCCCATCGAGGAAAACATGTGTGCCTTCACCTTGGTGACGTCCTGGCCCTCGAAAGTGATCGTGCCCGAGGTCGGAGCGTGCAGGCCCGACAGCATGCGTAGCGTCGTCGACTTGCCCGCACCATTCGCTCCGAGCAGAGTCACAACCTCGCCTTGCCTCACCTCGAAAGAAATTCCGTGGAGCGCCTCGATCGCTCCGTACCGCACGACCGCGCTGCTGACATCGAGCATCACTTCGTCTCCTCCGCCACACCCGTGTCCGCCGAGCCGAGGTACGCCTCGATCACCACCGGATTGGAACGAATCTCGTCGGGTGTTCCTTCGGCAATGACCGAACCAAAATTCAAGACGTACAGGCGCTCGGCCAACGACATCACCAATTTCATGTCGTGCTCGATGAGCAAAATAGAGACACCCATTTCGTCACGAACTCGCCGAATCAATTCGGCGAGTTCAATCTTCTCGGCTGGATTCGTACCCGCGGCTGGCTCGTCGAGGAGCAGCACCTCAGGCTGGGTGGCCAGACCGCGCGCAATCTCCAGGCGTCGCCGCGCACCGTAGCTCAGGGAAGCGGCGATGGTGTTGGCCTGAGCGGTCAGGCCCACGAACTCCAACAGCTCCCTGGTACGTTTGTCCGAACGGTGCTCATCGCGACGGGTCGCGGGGCCTTTTAGCATTGCCCCCACCACGCCCAGTCCCCGATGCGACTCAGCACCAATTTTGATGTTCTCGAATGTCGTCATCGCACTGAACATTCGCGACGCTTGAAATGTGCGAGCGACGCCCGCGGCGCTGACCCGGAAAGGCTTTTTGCCAATCACCGACATGGACTTACCCTGAGAATTGGTAAAACGGATCGAGCCTTCCTGGGGCGCGTACACCCCAGTGAGCGAGTTAAACAATGACGTCTTACCCGCACCATTGGGGCCGATAATCGCCAAGATCTCACCGCGGCCCTGATGGAGAGTGACGTTGTTGAGCGAAACCACGCCACCGAAACGCAAGGTCACGTCTTGGACGTCGAAAATTAGCGAACTCACTTACACGTCCTCCTGCACACGGTGAGCGCCAATCTCCACCTGCAAGGTGTCAGGAGCGGTCCCTGCTTCGACTTGACTCACCTCTCGACGCCGGCGTCGAGACGGGAACAGACCTGCCGGCCGATAGATCATCATCACGACCAGTAGTGCACCGAGGTACATATACAGGTCAGCCGCGTTATAGATCGAGGGCGGTGAGTGAGTGAGGTAGGCCACGAAGCCTTGGACGACCAGTCCACCAAGGACGACACCAAAGATCGAACCCATTCCACCGAAGATGACGAGCACCAAGATATTGATGGAGAAGGAGATGGTGAAAGTAGGCGGGGTTACGAAGAGGGTTTGACTCGCCGTCACGACGCCGGCGAACCCGGCACTCGCCGCGCCAATGGCGAACGCCATCACCTTGTATTTGAGAGGGTGAATGCCCAGAGACTCAGCGGCCACCTCGTCTTCGCGAATAGCCACCCACGACCTGCCCACGCGTGAATGTTCGAGGCTCGAGAAAGCGAGGAGGAAGATGACCACAAAGGCCAGGGTCAAGTAGTAGTACGGCTCTGGTATGAGACCCCAGAGATACTTGATGGGTCCCAGATGGAACGACAAGAAAGGAATTTGGTTCGTACCCGTCGAACCGCCGGTGATGCCGTAGGAGTTATTAATGAAGAGATAGACAATCTCACCGAATCCCAAGGTGACAATGGCGAGGTAGTCGCCACGCAGACGCAACGTAGGAATGCCCAACAACACGCCACAGAGCATGGCGAACACGATGGCCACCGGGATGGCCACGAAAGTATTCCAGTGAACACCAAAAGGGGGTGGGGTGGGCAAGGAACCCGTCACCCACGCCGTGGTGTACGCGCCAATGGCGTAGAACGCGACGTAACCGAGGTCAAGCAACCCTGCAAAACCGGTGACGACATTGAGACCGAGGGCGAGGAGTAGATACACCAGGACGTCCTGAACCACCAAAGTCTGCCAGGACTGGTCGGTGACGAGGTGGGGGAAGTACAAGGCGAAGGCGAGTGCCACGGCATAGAGGCTCAGACGCGTGGAGCGGTGACGTGCGCGTTGCTTGGTGGCCGCCAATGTCTTCGCAACCCGTGCGACCGCATTATTGCCCGCCCGTTGCCGTTCGATCCACCACCGATGAGCCATTTTCACTAACGACGTGAGGCCCACCACGATGAGCGTTAAGAGAAGAAAGACTACCCATCGCTGGGGGTAGAACAGTCCGAAGAAGGACATGTGATTTCCGAAGGAACCCGTAAAACCCGCTGTGGGCTGCGTCCCACTTCCTTCGGGACCGGTCATCACAATGATCAATAACAAGATGAGGGCCGTGCGCCCGGAGCGTTGCACGCGCGGATTTTGAAAGAAAGTCTTCACTACGCCGAACGCCCGAGTCGTTCGCCCAAGATTCCCGTGGGACGCACCAATAGGACCAGAACAAGGACACCGAAGGCCACCACGTCAATATAGGCACCACTGACGAAGGCGACCGAGAGGCTTTCGACCACACCGAGGATCAAGCCCCCTAGCACGGCACCCCGAAGGTTGCCAATGCCGCCCAGAACTGCCGCCGAAAACGCCTTGAGCGCAGGAGTGAATCCCATTCCGTAGACGGCACCCACCGGAATGGAGTACAGAAATCCAGCCACGCCGCCCAAAAATCCTCCCAGCATGAACGTCAGGGCAATCGTACGGTCGATGTTCACGCCCATCAATGACGCCGTCTCGGCGTCCTGGGCCACTGCTCGAATCCCGCGACCTAACTTCGAGGTCGCGACTAGTCGATCCAGAGCGACCAGCATGGTGACTCCGACGAAAAAGATGACGATGTAGTAGGTCTGCACGGTGGCCCCGAAAATAGTGAACACCGTGTTGTTGGTGTAGGGCGCATCGATCGAGAGGTTGATACGACCGAACTCCTTGCCAACGAAGTTGTAGAGAAAGTACGACGCGCCAATCGCACTGATGAGATACGCCAACTTGGGGGCGTTACGACGCCGCAACGGCCGATACGCCACGCGTTCCAGTAACAGTGCCACGAGAGCTCCCACCACGCCGCCGATTACCACGGCGGCAATTAGGTAGACCACTGATTCGAACGCGTTGGGTGTGCTGTTACCCACCAGAAACTTGAGGAGAAAGAAACTGGCGAACGCTCCGGTCATGAAGACTTCGGAATGCGCGAAGTTGATGAGTCGCAACACTCCGTAGACCATGGTGTAGCCGATGGCCACCATCGCGTAGATAAATCCGTTGGCGATACCACCCACCAGGAGACCCCAGAATTCGTGACCCAAGGTTGCAAAGTGTGACGAGAAATACGACACGAAGGCGTACGCCCCTCTCCCTCAATAATCCAGCGACAGGTCAGTCTAAACCAACAACACTGCCGGGGGCGTATGCCCCCGGCAGTGTTGTTACAACAATTCTGAACGGTTAGTTGTGACCGAACTGAACAATCTTGCCATTCTTGACCTGGTAGTAGTCAATCTGACCCGCACCGGTACCAGCCAGGTTGCCATCGGACTGGAAGGCAATCGTGCCAGTGACGCCCGAGAAGCGCACCGTGTGCAGCGCCGGGATCAGGCTCGCACGAATCTTGCTCACCGGAACCTTGGTCGACACCTTCAACAGGGCCCGCACAATCGCGTTGGTCGCGTCGTAGGCCTGGGGGGCGTACAGCGCCGTCGCGGAGGTCACGCCACCGGAGATCTTCAAGAACTGAGACTCCAGAGCACCGGTGAAGTTACCACCTGAACCGCCACCAGCGGCACTCAAGAACACGCCATTGGCGGCGGTCTTGGGCGAAGTACCACTAATCAGCGAAGTCGACTCCGAGCCGTCACCGGACATGATCGCACCCTTGTAGCCGGCGCTGTGCAACGCACCGAGGAGCAGACCAAAGTCACAGTAGTAACCGCCGTAGAAAACCGCACCGGGGTTCGATGTCTTGATCTGAGTCGCGAGGGCGGTGTACTGCGACGTCGGGGCCGTACCAGGGGGGCACGACGAGGACTCCGGGTAGGACTCCGTCGTCACCTTGGCACCGTAGGTCTTGGCGTCAGCCGCCACGACCGCAGCCAGGCCAGCTCCGTAGAAGGAACCATCGCCGATGACTTCGATCTTCTTGTTGTGTCGGTTGACCACCAAGAATCGGGCGTCTGCCGCACCCTGGACGTCGTCACCGTAGACAACACGCATGAAGTTGTTCTTGACCTTGCCCGTCGTGAGAGCAGCGGCCGTGGCCGAAGGACTCACCGTGGCAATGTTGGCAGCGACGTAGAAGGGCTCCGCGGAACGAGTGGCACCGGAGAAGGCCGGTCCAACGACTGCCACGAGGCTCTTGTTCGCCACGGCTGCCTGTGCGGCGGCGGGCGAAAGAGTTGAAGAACCCTGGTCATCAAACCAAGCCGCCTGCAGCTTGAAGGGCAACTTACCCGTAGCGTTGGCGTCCTGAATCGCGAGCTCAACGCCCCACTTCATGTTGATTCCCAACTGGGCATTTCCGCCAGATAGCGGTCCTTCATAGCCGATGGTGAACGTCGGCTTAGACGCAGCGCTCGAGGCCGTGGCGAAACCGATTGCCGGCACCGCCATCAGCAAGAGGGCGCTCGACGAGACCGCAGCCACCGTCTTATTCAAACGAAACTTCATCAGTTCGTCTCCCTTTTTTTGATGTCTATTTGCATTTCTACACACACACGCCCCACCGCCGAAACGATATGAACCAGTGCCAGTCACACACGGACCATTTTGGTCACGTAGGCACAGTAGCAGTGGCCCAAACAAAGAAACAGTACGGTCGTGTTAACACATATGACAATTCAAATACGAACAGGTGTTTGATTTGTTACCTTCGCTGTTCTAGGATACGAACAACTGTTCGTGTTCGGAGGAACAAATGGCCGAAGTCCTTACCCCCATGAGACGCAAGATTCTCGAGTACATCATCGCGTGCCAACGCGAGCGCAACTTTCCCCCCACAATTCGTGAGATTGCCGCCCACGTCGGACTCAACGCCCCCGCCACGGTCGCCAACCACATTGAAGTCCTTAAAAAGGCGGGCTACATCGAGAACAACCCGAAGCAACCCCGTACGCTCACGGTTCGACTGGACGCGGAGGATCAGGTGCCAGACTCGAACGTGGCGCGAATCAGGCAACTTCCCTTCGTGGGTGATGTGGCCGCAGGCACTGGCGTTCTGGCGAGCGAGAGCGTGCACGAACTGATGGCAATTCCCGAGCTTTTCGCGGGCCGTGGAGAAAGTTTCGTACTCCAAGTGCGAGGCGATTCGATGATCGACGCGGGAATCCTCCCAGGTGACTTCATTGTCGTCCAACGCCAGTCCAGCGCCAACAAGGGCGAGATCGTGGTGGCCGGTATTCCCGGCGAGGAAGCAACTGTGAAGCGTTATTTTCCACAGGGCGCACGAGTCGTCTTGAAGCCAGAGAATCCCTCCATGGAACCGATGGAATTTGACGCCACTGACGTGACGCTCTTTGGTCGTGTCATTTCAGTCTTGCGCAACTATTAAGAAGGCATTCCCCGCGAATGCGGCGCACTGCGTAACCAGTCTCCCAGGACACTGACGAAGGTGTTCACCTCTTCAGCCGTCACGAATTCGTCGCTGCGGTGAGCGAGCAACGGATCACCCGCGCCGAAATTCGTCGCCGGAATCCCCAGTGCGTGAAACGTGGCGACATCGGTCCATCCCACCTTGGCTCGAGGGGGTCTTCCCGAGAGTTCAACGAGTCGAGCCAAGTGAGAGTTGCCCAGTTCTGGACTGGCCGAGGGCGCCCAGTCGGCGACCTCCATGACGTCGCCCTCCTCTAGGAGTTCTCCGAGGAAGTCACGTAGCCATTGCACGGCTTGGTCGCGCGTTCGATCGGGGGCGACGCGATGATTCAGCACACACGTCGCCGAATCGGGCACGACGTTGGAGGCCACGCCCCCCTGCACGCTGACCGCCTGCAACTGTTCGACGAAGGTCACGCCGTCGATTTCAACTTCACGCGGCTGGTACATCGCCACGAACGCCACGAGGTCTCCGAGTCGGTGGATGGCGTTTCGTCCGGTGAAAGGTCGCGCCGTGTGCGCCCTGCGACCCTCCAAGGTGATCGCGACGCGCAAGGAACCTTGGCAACCCGCCTCGACGCGCCCCCCGGTCGGTTCGGCGAGGACCGCGACGTCCGCCACGAGAAGTTCGGGGCGCAGTTCAGCGATCTCGAGCAGACCTGACTGCGCGCGAGCGATTTCTTCACGAGCGTAGAAGACCCACGTCACTTCCACTGGGAGCGGCGCCGAGTCGAGGGCCACATCGAGCATCCCCGCCAGAGAACCTTTCATGTCGCACGCACCGAGCCCGTGGAGGACCCCGTCAACAAGCGAAGCGTTCGTCACGTCACCGGGGACCGTGTCAAGGTGTCCCGCGATCAGCACCCTCGTCGCGTGATGTCCCGTGCTGCGGGCGACGACATTGTCACCGACGCGTTCGACGACCAGATCTTGGCGGCGCACGAGACGTTGGTAGACGTGAGAGGCAAGTGCGGCTTCGTTGAGGCTCACCGACTCGATGGCCACCAACGTCATCACATCGTCGAGGGTCGTCACGTGGCGACCCCGTAATCACGCAGAATTGAGTTGAGCGCCACCTTCGAGTGCCGCTCCTCCTCCCCGAGGTGCTTGATGATGAGCACGCACGGCAAGAAGAACTCGCCGCCGGGGAACTGACGGCGGCGCTGTGCGGCCACCGCGACGCAGTAGTCAGGCACGTAGCCGCGTGAAACTTCTTCACCGGTCTCGGCGTCGATGACTGGAATAGAGGGATTCAGAATCGTACCCGCACCAAGTACCGATCCCTTGCCGACCCGGGCGCCTTCGACGACCATGCACCGACTCCCGATGAAAGCCCCATCTTCAATCACGACGGGCACCGCATTGGCCGGCTCGAGAACGCCGCCGATCCCGACACCACCCGCCAAATGCACGTTGGATCCGATTTGCGCACAACTGCCGACCGTGGCCCAGGTGTCCACCATCGTTCCAGGTCCGACCCAGGCTCCGATGTTGACGTAACTCGGCATCAAAATGACGCCCGGGCTCAAATAGCTGCCACGTCGGGCTGACGCGCCCGGCACCACCCGCACGCCGCGGCGGGCATAATCAGTCTTGATGTCCAATTTGTCGTGGAATTCGAACGGTCCCACTTCGTACGTCACCATTTCTCGGAGTCGGAATAACAGTAAAATTGCCTGCTTGACCCACTCGTGAACGATGACTTTGTTATTCGCGGTGATCTCGGCCACGCGCAATTGGCCCTCGTCCAGCTTGGTAATCACCAACTCAACGTCGCGTCGAGCATCGAGGTTGTCCGGGCCGAGTTCGGCAATCTTTTCGTACCAGTGGCCAATGCGCGCTTCGAGGTCGTCCATCGCTCAATCGTAGTAGCGAGCCCTAGGGCGTATTCCTCACGCGAGCAGCGGCCAACTCAATCGCCACGTCGGGTTGGACCATCGCGATGCGGACAAAATCACTCCCCGACGGACCGTAGAGCTCACCGGGGCTGACGATAAGTCCGGCGACCTCGGCGAGCCACATCGCGAGTTGCCAACCATCCATCCCGTCGCGCGAACACCACAAGTAGAAGGACCCCTCCGGTGCGGGGCAGACCACTTGCGCATCACGTAGAGCACCCGCGAGGAGATTGAGCCGACGAAAGTACACGTCCCGCTGCACTTCGACGTGAGCATCGTCGTCGTAGGCCAGCGCCACCGCGGCCTGCACCGGTGCGGGCACCATCAGTCCGGCGTGCTGACGAACCAGACGCAAATACGACACCAACTCGGGGTCCCCGGCGTAGAAGCCCGCGCGAACACCCGCGAGGTTGGAGCGCTTAGAAATCGAATGCAACGCCAGTACGTTGTCCACGCCGTGTTCGAGGATGGTGCGCGGTCGATCGCTCCAGGTGAAATCCGCGTAACACTCATCGCTCGCGACCAGCACGTCGTGCTCGCGCCCCCAACGCGCAGCGACACCAAGGTCATCGAGGTGTCCGGTGGGATTCGACGGTGAATTCGACCAGAGCACCAGTGCCCGTTGCGCATCCGACGGGTCGATGCTCTCAAGGTCCAACGCACCGTCACGCAAGGGAACCTCCACGGCGCGCAATCCGGCCAATCGTGCGCCCATGGCGTACGTGGGATACGAGATCGCCGGATAGAGCACCGTGTCGCGATCGTCTCGACGAAGGTGCAGGTACTGCGCCAAGGAGGCGACGAACTCTTTGGTTCCCACGCACGCACCGAGTTGCGCGGCGGGCACCTCAACGTTGAAGCGCCGGTGCATCCAACCGGCACAGGCGTCGCGATATTGGGCGGTGCCTGCTGACGGGGGGTATCCCCGCGCGCCCGTCGCTTGAGCCAGAGCAGCGACGACAAAGTCCGGCGGTGCGTCGACCGGGGTGCCGATGGAGCAATCGATAGCGCCTCCCTCGTGCACCGAGGCGGCGGCGCGAAGACCGTCGAGTCGTTCGTAGGGGTACGGCGGTGGCGCGAAACTCAATTGACGACCCTCCACTCGGCGAATCGGGCCGCTCCGACCTCGTCCAGGACAACCCGCACGGTCACGGACTCCTCGTCCACCGAGGTGTCGACGACTTCTCCCTCGCGGTGGGCGGCCGCCACGAGGTCACCTCGATCCAGGGGGAGGCGCAACGTCATCACTCGATCCTTCGTACGAAGCCGATCACCCACGGTAGCAATCAAGTCATCGAGGTTCTCGCCGGTCAGAGCCGAGACCCACACACTGCCCTCGTGCGTGGCGGCGAGGTCTCGCGCGCGCGAGCCCGGCACGTCCGCCTTATTGAACACCAGCAACTCGGGCACGGCATCGGCATTGATCTCACGCAGCACGTCACGCACCGCCGCGATCTGTTCTTCGGCGTCATCACTGGCGCCGTCCACGACGTGCACCAGAAGATCCGCGAGTTGTACTGACTTCAGCGTGCTCATGAACGCCTCGACGAGTTCGTGGGGTAGGTTCGAGATGAAACCCACCGTGTCGGTGACGAGAATCGTCTCTCCCCCGGGCAACTGTCGCTGGCGGGTGCGTGGGTCCAGGGTCACGAAGAGGCGATCTTCGGCGGGCACACCCGCGTCGGTGAGTGCGTTGAGCAACGACGACTTCCCCGCGTTGGTGTAGCCCACGAGGGTCACCTCGCGGTGACGCCCTCGGTCTCGCCCCTGGCGCTGCACATCGCGCGTCCGGTCGATCTGTTTAAGTTCTTGTCGGATGTGGTGGATTCGATCCACCAGACGTCGCCGATCCACCTCGAGCTGGGTCTCACCGGGGCCGCGGGTTCCGATGCCGCCTGCTTGTTGGGAGAGTGAACCGCCCGCCCGGCGAAGCCGCGGAAGACGGTACTGCAAAAGTGCGAGCTCCACCTGGGCCCTGCCCTCGGGCGTACGGGCGTTTTGAGCGAAGATGTCCAAGATCACCGCCGTGCGATCAATGGCCGTGCGTCCGAGGATTTTCTCGAGGTTTCGTTGCTGCGCCGGCGAGAGGTTTTGCTCGAACACCACCGTGTCGGAGTCCACCACCAGGCAGATCTCCTTGAGCTCGTTCACCTTGCCCGATCCCAGGAACGTGGCCGGATCGGGAGCGTCGCGTCGTTGCACCACGCGCGCGACGACGTCGGCCCCGGCGGTGTCCACCAGCAGGGCCAATTCGTCGAGTTGATGCTCCAAGGCCTCGGCGGTCATGCCCGGAAACTGAACTCCCACCAACACAATCTTTTCGCGAAAGGTGCGGTCGATAAGTGTGGTGGGTACGTAGGTCACCCGCCGAGCCACTCCACGTTCGCCACGAACCTCACCGGGCCCTCAAGTCGAGCGCCCCCTTCGCCTAACGTGACGCGCAGCGATCCGCCCGGGTTGTCCACGACGACGTCAGAACCGGTGAAGCCGCGCTGATGACACACGGCCGCCGTCGCGACTGACCCCGTACCGCACGCCAGTGTCCAGCCCACGCCACGTTCGATGACCCGAATGGCGACATGCGCTTCGTCAACGATTTCGACGAATTCAACGTTAGCTCCGCCCATTTGGGCCGACAACTTCGCGGCCATCTCCTCGCGGTTGACGTCGTCCCAGTCGGGATTGTCCACCACGACGACGTGAGGGTTTCCCACGTGCGCGACGCCCAGGGCTCCCGGCAGAGTGTCCCCGAGGCTCACTGGGCCCATCTCGACGCTTCCCGTACCACAGTCATCGCGTAGGTCGAGGGTCACCAGCCGCTCCCCCGCGAGCGTGCTCACGCGCATCTCACGATCCGAACGCCCCGTCGCGCGGCGCACTGCCGCGACGAGACAACGAATTCCGTTGCCCGACATCTCGGCGATCGTGCCATCGGCGTTGTAGAGCGTCATCGAGAGCGACGAACCAATTGACGCGACAATCAGTCCATCGGCACCCACGCCCATGTGGCGATCGCACGCCGCGCGAGCGCGCTGCGCGTTCCACCACGGTGCGGATCCTTGCTCGACCACGTCGACCAAGAAGTCATTGCCCGCACCCTGCCACTTTTGCAACGATCGAAGTGCCATATTGTTAGTTTCGCACGAACCCGTCGGGACTGGAGAGGACTTCGCCAATACGCTTCGCCGCGTCGGAGGGGTCCTCGAACCACTCCACGCGCGGATCGCGCTGGAACCACGAACGCTGGCGGCGAGCCAGTCGTCGACTCTGAATGATGGCGTCCTCGACGCACCGGTCCAGATCGACGCCCTCTTCAATGTGACGAAGTAATTCGCGATACCCCACGGCCTGACGGGCCGTGCGACTCATTCCTCGGTCCCTCAGTAGTGCGACCTCCTCTAGTAGTCCTTGTTCCATCCAAGCCTCGAAACGTCTAGCGATTCGCACATCTAAGACACGGAATTCACAATTCAGTCCAACCTGAACGACCCGCGGCGCTCCGTAGTGGCGAAGACCGGCCCCGAAGGACGAGAAGGGCCGCCCGCTGCCCAGGGTGACCTCGAGGGCTCGCACGACACGGCGACGATTGGTGGGCTCCATGCGAGTCGCTGCGACGGGGTCGAGTCGACGTAACTCCTCGTGGAGCTCCGCGGCCTCAGCACCTCGCGCCTCGAGTTGCGCGCGGACCTGGGCGTATTGACCGGGGATGTCCAGATTGTCGATCACGGCTCGTCCGTAGAGTCCGGTGCCCCCCACGTAGAGGACTGCGCCACCCAACGCCCAGACCAAACTCTCGGCGTCGCGCGCCTCTCGCTGGAATTGGGCGACGGTGAACTCCTGGTGGGGTTCGATCAGATCGATCAAGTGATAATTCACCTCAGCACGCTGCTCGGCGGTGGCCTTAGCGGTACCAATGTCCATACCCCGATAGACGGTCATTGAGTCCACGCTAAGAATCTCGAGGGCTCCACCGCTCTCGAGTGCCAACTGGTGGGCCAGCGCTGACTTGCCCGACGCCGTGGCGCCCACGAGGGCCACTGCCGTGCCGCCGTGATTCCTCACGAGGACATCAGAGGCAAACGAACTTTGTGTCGTGGGCCTCTCGTGACCGACACGAGTTCACCCAGCAGGTGGTAGGGGGCACCGTGAGTGACCGTGACCGTCGCGAGCGATCCGGGTCGCAACACCGCGTCGCTCAGGGGGAAGTGAATGAGTTTGCCCTGGCGAGTTCGACCCGAGAGCATCTGGTCGTTACGCCGCGAGGCTCCTTCGACGAGTACCTCCTCGACGAGACCCTCGCGAGCCTCGTGGTGCCGGAGCGCTGAGCGGTCCAGCACGTCCTTGAGACGTGCGAAGCGACCCGCAATCGCCTCATCGTCAATGAAGTCCGCCGTCATTTCGGCCGCGCGAGTCCCGGCGCGCGCCGAGAAGATGAAGGTGTAGGCCGAATCGAAGTCGGCCTCGGCCACCACTTCGAGTGTCTCGTTGAAATCGCGCTCCGTCTCACCGGGGAATCCAACAATCAGGTCCGTGGTCACGTGCAGGTCCTCGATGCCGGCGCGCGCGGACGCGAGCCGCTCGAGATAGCGCTTCGCGCTGTAACCACGGCGCATCATCCTCAGCACCCGATCCGAACCCGACTGCAACGGCAGGTGCAATTGCGGACACACCGCCGGAGTCTCGGCCATGGCGGCAATCGTCTCGGGCCGCAAGTCCTTCGGGTGGGGACTGGTGAAACGAATCCTCTCGATGCCCTCGATCTCGCCCAGGGCACGCAGCAGATCGGAGAAGAGGGGCCGACGTCGGGTGATGTCACGACCGTAGGAATTGACATTCTGACCCAATACGGTGATCTCGGTGACGCCCGACTTGGCGAGCATCTCGCCTTCAGCAATGAGGTCGTCGAATGGTCGACTGATCTCGCCACCGCGCACCGAGGGCACGATGCAGTAGGCGCAGGTGTTGTCGCACCCGGTCTGAATTGTCATCCACGCCGCCCAGGGCAACTCGCGCACCGCGTAGAGCGCCGGCGCCATGTCGCGTGCGGTGTCGGGGTCGGGCGCGTCCCAGACGTCGACGACCGGTCCCTCCAGCGCCGCGCGACGCAACAACGCCGGTGCCTGCGCAAGGTTGTGGGTGCCAAAGACCACGTCAACCCACGCCGCACGCTCGAGAATCTCACCCCGATCCTTTTGGGCCATGCATCCGCCCACCGCGATCTGCATCTCGGGACGACGCTCCTTCTCAGCCTTCAGGTGACCCAGCGCGCTATAGAGTTTCAAATCGGCGTTCTCGCGGATCGTGCAGGTGTTGAAGATCACCACGTCCGCCGACGTATCGCTCTGCGCCTCAACCATGCCTTCACTCACTAAGAGACCGGCGAGGCGCTCGGAATCGTGTTCGTTCATCTGACAGCCAAAGGTGCGAATCGCGAAAGTTTTGGGCTCAGACACCCCGCCAGCCTAATCTTTGGACCCTTCGCTCACCTCGCGACCCTACTGCGGCACGACCTCTTCGGGTGCGGTGCGATCCATCGTGACCCCCGCGCCCGCCACCACCACGCACACCAGGCCCATCAGCACCCACGACGTGGCACGTTGGTGCAAGATGAGCGCACCAATCACGAAGGCCAGCGCCGGATCCAAACTCATCAGCACCCCCGCCACCGCCGGGCTGAGTCGGCGCAGGGCTTGCAATTCGGCGGCGAACCCGAGCACGATGGACATCAGGCCCACCAGGAGCAAACGTCCACCGAGCGAGGGGTGATGCACGACGAGCACGACCTTGGACAACGCCCAGGGCAGGGTGACCAGGGCGCTCACCGACATCGACACTGCGAGCCCGCCGAAACCGGACGTGGCTCCCCCCACTCGCGCGGCCGCGAAGACGTACCCACCCCACCCCAGTCCACTCAAGAGTCCGAACATCGCCCCCACCAGCGTGACGCCACCACCGGGGTGGGACAACAGGACGACACCGGCGGCCGCGAGGAAGGCGAAACTGACGTGTCGCCAGGACCGGCGACCAAAGACCGCCACGCTGAGTGGACCCAGGAATTCAATGGTCACCGCACTGCCCAGCGGGATTCGTGCGATGGACTGGTAAAAGCACACGTTCATGAACGCCACCGTGACGCCCAGCACGATGGCCGCGCGCCACTGGTCGCGGCGCCACTGGCGTAGTCGTGGTCGTGTTATCGCCATCAAGATGGCCGCCCCGAGGAGGAATCGCCATCCGCTGGTGGCAACGGGGCCGAGATCGGCGAAGGCGGGTTGAACCAGGGCGGCCGACCACTGAATAGATGTGGCGCCCAAGATGATGAAACCAGCGCCCACGAGAGACACTGGCGAGGTGGGTGTACTCACCTCACTCGTTGAGCTGGAGCCCACGCCGGTCGGCGTCGATCTCCCAGACTTCGCCCGGCACGGAATGTGCGACGAGAAACTCACGCGCCTCCTTGGCCACCTCTGGCGAGGTTCGCTCGTCGCAGAGTGCCAACATCGTCGAGCCGGCCCCCGACCAGCACGAGCCGGCGGCGCCCGCCTCGCGCAGTCGGGTGAGGAGCGGTTGAGCGAACGCCAGCAGCGACATCCGATAGGGCTGGTGCAAGAAGTCGTCCATCGATCCCGGCGCGAAGTCCTCGTGGTGCGCGAGCCCGGCAATCAATAGGGCGACAGCACTCACGTTGTGCACCGCGTCCTTGAAGGGCACGTGCTGCGGCAACACCCGGCGGGCGTCGGCGGTCGGCAACTCCTCCTCAGGCACCACGACGACGAACCGCCACGCGGGGTCGAGCATCAGCGTTCGCGCGAGGACTGAATTATTCTCGTCGACACCGGCGACCACCAAGCCTCCGAGAAGTGAAGCGGCGGCATTCTCCGCGTGACCGTCGATCTCGGTGGCGAGGGCCAGGGGCGAGGCGGAACCCGCCGCGGCGGCAGCGGCCAGGGCGAGCGCCGCCGACGAGCCCAAGCCCCGCGAGAGTGGAATCTCCGACCTCACGTGCAAAGCGAAGCGATCGTGACCGAGGACCCGCGTGGCCACTCGCGCACCCAAGTGACGCTGGTCGTCGAAGAGCCCCGCGCCACAGCCCTCGGACGTGATCGAAAAGCTCTCCGCCGGCTCCACCGACACCTCGACATAACGAGCGAGAGCCAACGCGAGGGCGTCAAAACCTGGTCCAAGATTGGCCGAACTGGCCGGAACGCGCGCGAGCATAGAGTCAGGCTACGCGTTGCACCAGGGTCAGCGGAGTCAGACGATGCACGACCGTCAGGGGAACTCGCAGGTTCGATCCGTCGTTGACGCTCAGCCAGCCGACCACTTGCCCCGCCGAGATCGGTCCCGTTTGGGGGAAGATGTCGACGTGGGTCTGGGCTCCGTTCAGGGCCGTCAAATAGGCAATTCGTACGTGAAGTTTGGTCACCACGTTCACACGTTCGTTATCCCAGCCGATCGATCCGACCACCGTACCGGCGGGGATGTCGGCCGCGAATTGTGAGTTCACCACCGAATGCGCCAGGGCGAGGGCCTCGTCACCGGCGGGTCCCAAGAGGTCACCGCCGCGAGCCCCAAGAACGACCGCGTAGGCCAGTTGACTCTGCCCATCGAACGTGAACGTCATGGCCATCACGTCACACCCGCCGGCCGCATCGGTGCGTCCCGACTTGACACCCACGACATTGTCCTGGCCCACGAAAGGGGTGTAAGTGGCCAGGGTCCCCGCCACCGGCAGAGTCACCGTTGGTTGGATGACGATGGCTCGCACAACGGGATACTTCATCAGGAGGGCTGCGAGTTCACCCTGGTCGAGTGCGGTTGAGACCGATCCCGAACCGATGCCCGATACGTCGACGTAGTGAGTACCCGTCAGACCAAGTATCTGCGCGTCGGCGTTCATGTGGGCGATGAAGTTCTGGGTGCCACCCCACGCGAGGTTCGCCAGCAGGGTCGCGAAGTTGCCCGCAGAGTGCACCAATAGCCCCGCCAGCAATTGGTCTTCGCAGAGCCGTTCACCTACCGCGACCGCCGCACTGGACTGACCCTGAGCCGCGATCGCGTCGTAGAAGGCGACGTCGCCGGCGTTGATGTTGATGCACGGGCCACTCTCGCCCGGGTTCAGGGGCAGCTTCTGCAGTGTGACGTAGGCGGTCATCAATTTGGTGAGACTGGCGATCGGCAGGACCACATTGTGGTACGACCGCTTGATTCCCAAGGCGGGAATCACGACAGCGGCACTCCCCACGTTGGGCCAGGCGATCGGCGTCGTGGCGGGTATGCGAAGGGAGGAGAGATTCGACTCAAAGGTCGAAGCCTGGTGCAGCAGGGGGACCTGCATCATGAATATCATGCCCGCCGCCATCGACGCGCCGACGGTCAGTGAGAACCCGCGAGTCACGAGACCGCGAAGTGCCGGGTGCTGAAACGAGAAACGAGACACTCAATGACGTTACTGGGTCTCGTCGAGTTCGTCGCGCGAGATCAACACCTTGCGGGCCTTGGAACCGTCACCCGGTCCCACGACCCCTTCAATTTCTAGTTGATCCATGAGTCGCCCGGCCCGGGCGAAGCCCACTCGCAGCTTGCGCTGGAGCATCGACGTCGAACCCGACTGATTGCGAATGACGATCTCACGAGCCTGGCGCAGGATCTCGTCGTCATCGTCGCCCGAACCCGTGGCCGACTCGCTGCGACCAGCGGGAATGTCCAGCGCCACGACCGTCTCACGTTGCCCACCCTGGGCGCGCCAGTTCTCCACCACGCGACGCACTTCGTCCTCGGACACCCACGGAGACTGGAGTCGGCGCGCAATATTGCTCGAGGCGGTCACGAGCAGCATGTCACCCTTGCCGATCAGCCGCTCCGCACCCGCCTGGTCCAAGATGACGCGACTGTCAGCCAATGACGACACCGCGAAGGCCATTCGCGACGGCACGTTGGCCTTGATGACGCCGGTGATCACGTCGACGCTGGGTCGCTGGGTGGCGAGCACCAGATGGATGCCGACCGCACGGGCCATCTGAGCAATGCGTACGACGGACTCTTCGACGTCGCGCGCCGCCACCATCATCAGATCATTGAGCTCATCAACCACGATCACGATGTAGGGCAATACTTCAGGTTCTCGGGCGTTCACGCCCGCGTCGAAGGAAGTCGAGCGTTCGATGGCCTCGCCGACCAACTCCTCAGTGGTCGCCTCGAGCTCCACGGCACCACGGGCCAACATCTGCTGGTAGCCCGTGATGTCACGCGCGCCATTCTCGGCCAAGACGTCGTAGCGACGCTCCATCTCCTTGACGGCCCACGCCAGCGCGCCGGCGGCCTTCTTTGGATCGACCACCACCGGCGCCAACAAGTGGGGCAGGTCGTTGTAGTTACCCATCTCGACCCGCTTGGGGTCCACCAGCAAGAGTTTTACCTGATCGGGTGTCGCGCGCATGACGAGTGACGTGATGAGTGAATTGATGCACGAACTCTTTCCCGCTCCCGTCGCGCCCGAAATCAGCACGTGGGGCATCTCGCCCAGATTGACGACGACGGTCTTGCCTGAGATGTCACGACCGATGGGCACGTCGAGGGGATGCGTCGCGGCGACGGCCTCGTCGGAGGCGAGTAGGTCACCCAGCGCTACGAGGGCGCGCTGCCGATTTGGCACCTCCACACCGATGGCCGAACGCCCGGGGATCGGTGCGAGGATGCGCACGTCCGGGCTGGCCATGGCGTAGGCGATGTCCTTATTCAGCGAGGTGACTCGTGACACCTTCACCCCCGCACCGAGTTCGAGCTCGAAGCGCGTCACCGTAGGCCCCATCGTGAAGCCGACGAGGGTCGTTTCCACACCGTGCGCGCCGAGCGCACTCACGAGCTCCTCTCCCGCCGCCTCGATCGCGTCACGGTCCTGTCGCAGTTCACGGGTCCGTGAGAGCAGTGACATCGGTGGCAGTTCCCAGTGGGACTCTTTCGTGCCGAAATAAAACGCTGGTCGTGGGACCTCCTCTGGTTCCTCCTGGTAGGCCTCCACGTCGCGATCGCCCTCCTCCTCGACGTCGTCACCGTCGGTGAAGCCCACGGTGACTGCCTCGACGTGGACCCCCTCGTCGTCCGGCTGCGGATCACTCGTGCGGCGCCGACGCGGTGGTGTGTCGGTGGTGCGGATCACTTCGATCTCGGGCACCCCATCGGGTTCGTAGTTGGTCGTCGTAGGTCGTGCGCTCCACCACGTAGCGAAGTGACGACCCAGGTACGAAAAAACCGCACCGCTGGACGCAAACAGGGAGCGTAGACCAACCGACGTGCCGATCATGACCGCAATGATCAACACCGCCAGCAACGCCGCGACGGCTCCCCCCGGCCCGATGAATCGAGCGAGCGATCCTCCGACGGCGACGCCAAGCCAGCCGCCCGCGCGGCCGAGTTCCGCGAGTGGTGCGCGCAACGACGGACGACCTTGTGCGATGTCGCCCATACCCGACACGGCCACCAGTGCCAAGGAGACCGCCCAGAGAAATCGAGCTCGTTCTACCTGCACTCGTCCAGTGACGAGGACAACACCCAGACCAATCAGCAAGACGGGCACGGCCACGCGTCCCACACCGAATGTCGCCTTGAGCCCTTCATTGACCCCGCGTCCCGCGAGACCTAGCGCGTTGATCTCGGCGAGCAAAATCAACAGACCCGCCAAGATCATGAGGACAATCCAAATATCTCGCTGGTGACGACTCCACAGTGTCTCGGGAGTGACGGTCGCGTGACGAGTCCGTGTCTTATTCTTTCCCTGGCTGGGTGGAGATGTTCGACGAGAGTTTGCCATCACCTTCCAAGTTACCGAACACTCATTCGCTCCAGTGTCATCCGTCTAATCTGGTGCGATGGCCGACCCCCAACACCAAAGTACCCTCGACTTAGCAACCCGTCTCAAAGTCCTCGCGCGCAGCTGCACCGTCGTTGCGCGACGCCCCCTCTCATCGTCACTCGTGGAAGTAGTCCTACGTGGTGACGCGTCGCACTTGGCCGGGGTTCCCGGTAACGACGTCATGTTGCTCGTGGGCGCCGACGGCGAGTCCCCCACGCGACGCCGCTACAGCGTGCGTTCGGTCGATGCGACAGCCGACACCTTCACCCTCTGGATCGCGGCGGCACACGATGGCCCCGGTGGCCGGTGGGCGCGCACGGTTGACGAGGGTGACGTCGTCGACGTGGTGGGACCTCGTGGCAAGATTCCCCTCGACGAGGTCGCCGACTGGCACCTCTTCATCGGCGACGTCCCCTCCATGGGGGCCTTCTTTCGAATGGCGCAGAGTATCGACGTTCCCGGTCGAGCCATCTTCATCCTCGAACTCGACGACCCCACGGACGCGTTGACCCCCACCTTCGACGAGGCCCTCGGCGTGACGGCAATCTTCGTCGATCGCGATGGACGAGCGCACGACGACCCCACGGGCCTGCTGGGCGGACTCGCCGCCTTCACGCTCCCCCCCGACGAGGGCCACGCCTATCTCTTCGGAGAATTCCACGTGATGCGCGCAGTGAAGACGGCCCTACTCGATCGCGGACTTCGCTCCGAACAGATCTCCCTCAAGGCCTACTATCGAATCGGTCAGGCCAACGGCGCCAACGGCGAGCCGTCCAAGGACGTTTAGAGCACCACAATGGCCGTCAGCAACACCGGCTGGCGTCGATACTTCTGACCAAGCAAACGACCGGCGGCGCGTTGGGCGACTTTGGAGAGTGACTCGTCGTCGCGGTTGCCCTCCTTCAGGGCGGACTGCACGGCGTCGCGCACGGTGTCCCTCACGGCGTCCAAGACCCCACGATCGTGTTCTCCCTCGAACCATCCGCGAGCCACCACGCGCACCGGCTGCGAGAGAACCCCACGCTCGGCGTCCACTCCCGCCGTGATTTGAACCACGCCGTACTCCGCCAACATGCGACGTTCTTCCAGGGGACGTTCATCCAAATCCCCCGCGCTGCCATCGATGTAGTGAAAGCCCGCTGGCACCTGACCCGCGCGCTTGATGCCGTCGCGCGTCACCTCGATCTGGTCACCGTCTTCGCAGATCAAAATGTGTTGATCCGCCAGACCCATCGATGCCGCGAGGTCGGCGTGGTGACGCAGGTGACGATACTCACCGTGCACTGGCACGAAGTTCTTGGGTCGAATCAATTGGTGATATGTCCGCAACTCCCCCTGGCGCGCGTGGCCTGAGGCGTGCACGGGCTCTTGACCCGAATGAATCACCTCAGTCCCCGCTCGATGCAGGTCGTCGATGACGCGGCCCACTGACCATTCGTTGCCGGGAATGGGGTGAGAGGAGAGGATAATGGTGTCATTCGCCCCCACCGAGAAGTTGCGCGCGTCGCCGCGCGACAACTTGGAGAGTGCCGCCAGTGGCTCACCCTGGCTACCCGTGCAGATCACGCAGATCTCTCCGGGCTCGTAACGGTCGACGTTCTCGATGTCGACGAAGTCGGCCGAATCGACGTGAAGAAGGTTCAGCTTTCTCGCCAGTTTGACATTGGCCTCCATGGACCGACCCATGAGGGCGATCTTGCGATTCTGCTCTCGGGCGACGTCGATGATCTGTTGGACGCGATGCAGATGACTGGCGAAGCACGCCACGACCAAGCGGCGCTCGGGCCGCTCGAGGAACAATCGACGAAGGGCCCCGCCCACTGAACGTTCCGAGGCGGTGAATCCCGGCTCCTCGGCGTTGGTCGAATCGCACAGCAGTAGTGACACACCCTCGTCACCCAGCGCGGCGAGGCGTGAAACGTCGGTGCGGCGGTTGTCGATCGGCGTGAGATCCAGTTTGAAATCACCCGAGTGCACGACCACTCCCACCTTGGTGTGAAAGGCCAGCGCGTGCGCACTCGGCACCGAGTGCGTGACTTGAATGAACTCGACGTCGAAGGGTCCGATGCGGCGTCGCTCTCCGTCGGCGACCTCGATGAAGGTGAGGTCGTGGGCCACGCGCGCCTCGGTGAGACGGTGACGGGCGAAGCCCAGTGTCAACGCCGATCCGTAGATTGGTACGTTGACGTCCTTAACGAGGTAGCGCAGCGCCCCCGTGTGGTCCTCGTGGCCATGGGTCAAAACGATGGCGTCCACGCGGTCGCGCCGCTCGATGAGCCAGCGAAAGTCCGGCAGGATCAAGTCGACACCGTACATCGTGGGTTCGGGGAACATGAGTCCCGCATCGACTACGACGATGCGCCCGTCCTGCTCGATGGCCGCACAATTTCGGCCAATCTCTCCGAGACCGCCCAGAAAGGTGACTCGAACGCTGTCCTTAGCCACGCGAGCCCACCAACGCCGACACCAGGTCGTGCGCGCACTGGTCGAGGACCTCGTCGCTCGGGCCCAAGGGCAGCCGACATTGCCCGACGTTGAAACCTAGCGCTCGCATGGCCGCCTTGGACGGAAGTGGATTGGGATACATGTCACTCGTTTCGAAAGTACAACTCGGGGCCAGCCGCGCGTTGAGCAGTCGCGCCGCGTTCCAGTCACCCGCGTGAGCCGAACGGATCAGCGCCGCGAATTCCGGGGCCGCCCAATGAGCCGCCACCGACACCAGCCCCACGGCACCCACGGCGAGGAACGCCAACAACAACGCGTCGTCGCCACTGTACAGGTCCAGCGACTCTCCCAATTCGGCCTTAAGCGCCGCCGCGCCCACCAAGTCCGCCGACGCGTCCTTGAGTGCGACCACGTTGGGATGGTCGCGAACGACCTCGATCACGGTGTTCGCGGCGACCTTGCGACCCGTACGAATGGGGATGTCGTAGAGCATCACCGGCAGCGCGGTCGCCTCGGCGACTGCGCCGAAGTGCGCCGCAATTCCGTGCTGGCTCGGACGCGCGTACGCCGGAGTGGTCGCCAGGATACCCGCGACCCCCGTCGACGCGGTGCGGGCCGTCAATCGCACCGACCGAGCCGTGTCAGAAGAGCTGGTCCCAGCGAGGACTGGCACAGTGACCGCCTGCGCCACCGCGGCGAACAAATCGAGCTTCTCCTCGTCGGAGAGCGACGAGCCCTCGCCGGTGGATCCAGCCACCACTAGGGCCTCGTTGCCTTGATCGACCAAGTACCGCGCGAGATCGCGTGCGACGTCCAAATCCAGAGCACCGTCCTCGTGGAAGGGAGTGACCATCGCGGTCAACAAATATCCGAAACGGGGACCGGCCATGTAACGAAGTTACCAGTGATGGTGCCCGCCTCGGAGTCGTCTCAGGCGATGAAGCTATCGATTCCCCAGGTGAAACCCGGCGTGGCGTCAATGTTCATGACGGCAATCGCCACGCCTTGCACGAAACTCACGCGGTCGTAGGAGTCGTGACGAATGGTAAGGCCCTCGCCCGGCCCTCCCAGCAGGATCTCTTGATGGGCTACCAGACCCGGCAGTCTGACCGAGTGGATGCGCACTCCGTCGCCCGCGTCGGCTCCTCGCGCACCCTCGATCGTGTAGCGCTGAGTGGGCTCGAGAGGAGTGACTCGCCCAGCGGCCGCACGCGCCGCGCGTACCCGCTCGGCCGTGGTGAGCGAAGTACCCGACGGTGCGTCGACTTTGCGGTCGTGATGCAGCTCAACGATCTCGACGCGCTCGAAATAGGGCGCGGCCAGCGCCGCGAAGCGCTCGCTCAGCACCGCACCCAGAGAGAAGTTCGAGGCCATGATGATCCGAGTCGAACTGGCGGCACTCTCCACCTCTGCGCGCTGGCCAACAGTGAGTCCGGTAGTCCCAATCACCAGGCCCACGTGATGGGCAGCGCTCCACTTCGCGCTCGCGACGACCGAGTCGGGTTGGGAGAAATCAACCACCACGTCGATGCTCTGAGCGTCCACGTTGGTGAGACACGAGTAGTACGTCGCGCCAAAACTATGTTCGGGCTCGCGCACGTCAACGAGTGCGCTCACGACCATTCCTTCAATCAGGTTGAGGTTCTCGGCGAGCGACTGACCCATCCGGCCCGCACCACCCACCAATGCGATTCTTTTCATTCCGTCACCCTATCGGTCGACTCACGCGACAACGTGACCGAACGACGAGATCCCGCCACGTGGACCCGATGGGCACGTGGCGGGATCTGCGCCAAAATCTATAGGCGCCTATCGACGACGCGGGCGCGGACCACGACGATTCCCACCGTCGTTCTCTGAGAACGACGGGCCGCCAGGACCCAAGTCTCCGATTTCGTCCGCCAACTCGGCCTCAAAGGCGGCCTCGAAACTCGACGAGGGAGTCGATGGGCTCGACGAGGGTCGAGGCGAACGCTCGGCGCGTTCACGACCACCACGGTCGCCACGGTCGCCACGGTCACCACGGTCCGAGCGGTCTCCACGGTCCGAGCGTTCGCGAGGAGCATCCTCCGTCGCCATGCCGGCGTACTCACCCGCGAGGGACAACGACACCTTGCCCTGTGGGTCGATGTCATCCACCTTGACCTCAATGGCCTGGCCGAGTTCCACCACGTCTTCGACGAGTCCAATTCGCTTGCCACCGTTGAGCGGCGACATCTTGGAGATGTGCAAGAGGCCATCGCGACCGGGCAGGATACTGACGAATGCCCCGAACTTGGCAATGTTGACGATGCGACCTTGGTAGATCGCACCGACTTCTGCCGTGGGCGGATCCAGAATCAGTGAGATGCGACGCTTGGCCTCTTCGACGGCCCGACCATCCTTGGCACCGATGGTGACAGTACCGACCACGCCATCATCGTCCACGGTGATGTCCGCACCGGTCTCTTGCTGCAGGGTGTTGATGACCTTGCCCTTGGGCCCGATCACCTCGCCGATCTTGTCGATGGGAATCTCGATGGACACGATCTTGGGAGCCACCGCAGCAACTTCGGGACGCGGTGCGGCGATAGTTGAAGTGATCACCTCGAGAATGGCGAGGCGGGCCTCCTTGGCCTGGTGTAGTGCCTTGGCCAAAACTTCGGCGGGTAGTCCATCAATCTTGGTGTCCAGTTGCAGCGCGGTGACCGCGTCAGCGGTACCGGCGACCTTGAAGTCCATGTCTCCGAAGGCGTCCTCCGCGCCCAGGATGTCGGTCAACGTCGAGTAGACCCCATCTTCGTAGACCAGACCCATCGCGATACCGGCCACGGGGGCCTTGATCGGTACACCGGCCGCCATCAGGGAGAGTGTCGAACCACAGACGGAGGCCATCGAGGTCGAACCGTTCGACTGCAGAACGTCAGAGACGACACGCAGCGTGTAGGAGAACTCCTGCTCACTCGGCAACACTGGTACCAGCGCGCGTTCCGCGAGCATGCCGTGACCTACCTCTCGGCGCTTGGGAGCCCCCACGCGACCGGTCTCGCCGACTGAGTAGGGCGGGAAGTTGTAGTGGTGCATGTAGCGACGGAACTCGTCGGGGGTGATCGAGTCGATCTGCTGCTTCATGCGCGGCATACCCAAGGTCGTCACGTTGATGACTTGGGTCTCGCCACGCTGGAACAGGGCCGAACCGTGCGTCATCGGGAAGAGGTCGACCTGGGCCGACAGCGGTCGAATCTCGGTCGAGGTACGTCCGTCGATACGTACGCCCTCGGCCGTGATGCGCTTACGAACGATCTTCTTCGTGATGGACTTGACGGCGGCCTTGACTTCGCTGAGGCGATCGCCGAACTCCGGCAACTGCTCAATGATGGCCTTGGTCGCGGCGTCGAGCGCCTCGTTGCGGGCCGTCTTCGTCGTCAACTTGTTGGCCTCGGCCAACGCGTCCTCGCCGACGGCTTGCACTCGTGCCATGACGTCGTCCTGGTAGTCGGTGAAGACCTTGTACTCAATGGTCTTGATCTCGCCGTGCTGAGCGACGTACTCGCGAACCAGTTGGCGCTGCAAGTTGATTGATTCGCGAATCCACAACTTAGAGGCTTCGAGGCCCGCGGCCAACACTTCCTCGGACACCTTGGGTGCACCGTCGGCGTACATTTCGAAGGAACCTTCCGTTCCGCCGGCTTCGACCATCATGATCGCGATGTCGGTCTCCACTGAGTCCTCCAGCGCCCGGCCAGCGACGACCAATTCGAACGTCGCGGCGTCGCCCTCGGCGAAGGTCGGGTGCGGCGCCCACTCACCGTCGATGGTGTAGGCCATTCGCACGGCGCCAATCGGACCTTCGAAGGGAATGCCCGAGATCATCAGCGCGGCGGAGGCGGCGTTAATGGCCAGAATATCGTGCGGGTTCTCCTGGTCGGCGGAGAAGATTGTCCCGACCACTTGGACCTCGTTGCGAAAGCCCTTGGGGAACGAAGGACGCAGCGGCCGGTCGATCAAACGACAGATCAATACTGCTTGGTCCGAAATCTTGCCCTCACGACGGAAGAACGAGCCGGGGATCTTGCCAGCCGCGTAGGCCCGCTCCTCGATGTCCACCGTCAGGGGGAAGAAGTCGATGCCCTCACGCACGTTGCGCGCGGCGGCGACGGTGGCGAGGAGGATGGTGTCGCCGATGCGTGCGAGAACCGCACCGTCGGCGAGTTGGGCGAGGTGACCGGCTTCAAAACTCAAGGTCTTGTCGGTGCCCGTGATGGGACTACTTACGCGGATTGCGTCAGTCATGGATATGCTCCTTATGCGGTTAGCAACACTCCGCCCGGATCCCAGTGAGCAACCGCCGCGCAACGCGACTGTTCTCCACTGGCCTCCGAGGCCTCGGATGTGTTGATCACGTCGACGGCGTCGACGTGGACCGGCTAGCGACGAATGCCGAGACGACCGATCAACTCGCGGTAACGCTCCACGTTGCCGCGCTGCACGTAATCGAGCAGACGACGACGCTGGCCGATGAGCTTCATCAGTCCGCGTCGGGTGTGGTGATCACCCTTGTGAACCTTGAGGTGCTCGGTGAGGTGCGAGATCCGGTCCGTCAGGATAGCGATTTGGACCTCGGGCGAGCCCGTGTCCGTCGCGTGAGCCTGAAAGTCCTTGATGATCTGCTGCTTCTCAGCCATAACGTATTTGCCTTATGAGTCGGGGGTCCCGTTGCGAGCCGCCAACGTGACGACCCACACGATCAGCGTCGCTGACCGAATTTCTATCCTAGCAGGACCCAGGCCCCGGGCGTAAATTTCTCGAAGATTTCCTCACATCGCTGGACGTCGAGGGTCATTTGGGTCACTAGATCCGCCAAAGTGTCGAAAACGGCCTCGCCGCGCAGCCGTTCGAGGAACGCCACGTCTAGGACCACGTCGTAGAGGTCACCGTCGAAGCCCGGCAGGTGCACTTCCACCAGCAGGTCACCCTCCTCGTAGAACTGGGGGCGCGTGCCCACCGACACCGCACCGCATCGCCACTCTCCTCGTCCCCAGCGCACCGCCGCCGCGTAGATTCCCGTCGCGGGCAATTTCTGTCGTGGCGCGCCGCGCAAATTGGCGGTGGGAAATCCCAGATCCCGTCCACGCGCGTCGCCATGGGCGACGGGGGCGCGAAGGACGAAGGGCCGCCCCAGAATCTCGCGCGCGCCGCGCACGTCGCCCTCACCCAGACGCGCACGCACCTCAGTGGAACTGAAACGACTAGCCCCCCCGTAGGTCGGTGACGTGTGGACCCGGAAACCGTGGCGCTCCCCCTCGCGCGCCAGCAGCGCGATGTCGCCCTCGCGACCGCGCCCGAAGTGCACGTCGTCACCGACGACGAGATCCGTCGTACCCAAGTAGCCCACCAGAACTCGCTCCACGAACGCCGCCGCACTCTCTCGCGCGGCGAACTCGTCAAAACTCAGGACGCCCACCTGGTCGACGCCGAGGATCTCGAGTCCCTCGAGTCGTTGCTCGAGAGTGCCGATCAACTCCGGTGCGCTCGTGGGCGACAAGACCTGCGCCGGGTGGGGATCGAAGGTGACGATGCTCGCCGCACCACCCACCTGTGACGCGAGGCGAACGACGTGTTCGATCAAGGCTTGATGCCCGAGATGCAGACCATCGAAGACGCCAAACGCCGTCACGCTCGGACGTTGCATCTGCGCGTCGAAATTGCTTCGTCTCACTGTTCGTGCCCTCGCGGCGCCATGACGATCTCGGGCTTCCACAGTTCCCCGCGACGACGCAGGACCCCGACGAGTTCACCGTCGCGCTCGAAGACGGCGATCTCGTCGCCCTCGAAACTCTCGCCCAGCGCAACACGCTGACCCATGCGCATCTTGGCGACGTCGCCCTCTCCTAGGACGTGCGACTCCAAACTCTCCACCAGTCGCCTCGGGGGGGCCAGAGCGGAGGTGACGTCCTCGAGTGCGGTGACTTCTTCGAGCGTGAGCGCGTCGTGCACGTGATGAGTGCCACTGGCAATTCGTCGCAGGGCCGTCAGGTGACCCAGGGTCCCCAACGCCATCGCCAGGTCACTCAGTAGGACTCGAACGTAGGTTCCCACCGAGCACGTGACGTCGAAGTCCCAGTCGCCACTCTGCTCCGTGGGGGTGAGGACGAACGACTCAATCACGATGTCGCGAGGCGCGCGCTCCACCTCAATACCCTCTCGAGCCAATTCGTGCAGTCGTCGCCCCTTGACCTTTAGCGCCGAAACCATAGGTGGGACTTGCGTCTGGGGTCCGATCATCGCCGCGGCCGCCGCATTGACCACTTCGAGTGACAACTCCGGCACGGTGGCCGTGGCGACAATCGCACCGTCAGCGTCGAGTGAATCGGTGGCGACGCCCAAGCGTACGGTACCGATGTAGTGCTTGGACTGCGACTGCGCGAAACGCAGGAGCCGCGTCGACGACCCGACGGCCACCACCAGCAGTCCCGTGGCCATGGGGTCGAGGGTCCCGGCGTGACCGATGCGACGCTCATTCAACACTTTTCGCAAACGCGCCACCACGTCGTGGCTGGTCAACCCGGCCGGCTTGTCGATCAGCAGCAGACCACTACTCGTCGTCATGTTGTTGTCGGCGTAGAACGCCCTCCACCGCATTGCCGCTAGCGATTGCCGGATCGGCCATGAAGGACAGCTTGGGCGTTCGTTTGAGACGTGTTTGAGCGTTCACCGACCCCTGAATCTGAGCGCGGCGCTCCTCGAGCGCCTCCACCACGGAAGGGTCGAGCGAATCGAAGAACACCATCGCCTGACGCATGTCCGAGGTCGTCTCGACCCCGGTCACCGTTAAAAAGCCCAGTCGCTCGTCGTGATCACTTAAGCGCAGCAACTCCTCGGAGATGACCTCGCGCAAGATCTGATTGACCCGCGCGGAGCGAGGATAGGAGTGATGACTCGACGAATGGGCCATGGACTAGGCCGTGCGCGGAATCTCGCGCTCTTCGAATGTCTCAATGATGTCGCCGTCCTTGAGGTCCTGGTAGTCCGAGAGCCCGATACCGCACTCGTAACCGGCCGCCACTTCACGTGCGTCGTCCTTGAATCGACGCAACGACGTGATGGAACCCTTCCAGATGATGGTGCCCTCTCGCAAGAAGCGCACCTTCGAACCTCGCGTGATGACTCCTTCGCGCACGAAGCAACCCGCGATAGCCCCGATCTTGGGCACGCGAAAGACCTCGCGAACCTCCGCCTCACCGGTCACCACTTCCTCGTAGACCGGCGACAAGAGGCCGAGCATGGCCGATTCGATCTCCTCGATCAACTTGTAGATGATCTCGTAGGTGCGGATCTCCACCCCTTCGGACTCGGCCAACTCTCGACTGCGTCGATCCGGTCGCACGTTAAAACCGATAATGGTCGCCGTCGAGGCCTTGGCCAACTGCACGTCGTTCTCGGTGATGCCACCGACACCGCGGTGCACGATGACCAGTTTGACGTCGTCGCGCTCCAACTTTCGCAGCGATTCGGTGCAGGCTTCCAGTGACCCTTGGACGTCGGCCTTCAAGACGATGTTGAGCGTCGCGGTCTCGCCGCGCTGAATCTGTTCGAACAGGTCCTCCAGGCGCGCGCCCGACGCCGATGCCACGGGTTGGTGACCCACCAGTCGCACGCGCTGGGCTCGAGCCTCGGCGAGCGAGCGAGCGTTGCCCAGGTCCTGGGCCACGCGCACCTCGTCGCCCGCGAAGGGCGGCTCGGAGAAGCCCAGAATCTGCACGGGCGTCGAGGGCCCGGCCGACTTGATCTGCTTGCCCTGGTCATTGATGAGGGCCTTGACCTTACCGAAGGCGGCACCGGCAACCACGGGGTCGCCCACTCTCAACAGTCCCTGCTGGACCATCACGGTCGCCACGGGGCCGCGACCGACCTCGAGGTTGGCCTCGAGCACCGTGCCGGTCGCGCGACCAGTCGGTCGCGCCGTCAATTCGGCGAGCTCGGCCACCAGGAGCACCTGCTCGAGCAAGTCCTCAATACCCAGTCCCTGAAGCGCTGAGATCTCCACGGTAATCGTGTCGCCGCCCCACTTCTCGGGAACCAGTCCGTGTTCGCTCAGTTGTTGCAGGACCCGGTCGGGGTTGGCGTCTTCCTTGTCGATCTTGTTGAGCGCCACGATGATCGGCACCTCGGCGGCCTTGGCGTGGTTAATCGCTTCGACGGTCTGGGGCATGACCCCATCGTCGGCCGCCACCACGAGGATCACGATGTCGGTGACTTTGGCCCCACGAGCACGCATGGCCGTGAAGGCCTCGTGACCCGGGGTGTCGAGGAAGGCGATGGGCTTACCCTGCCACTGGACCTGATAGGCGCCAATGTGCTGAGTGATGCCACCCGCCTCGCCGGCGACGACGTTGGTCTTGCGGATACGGTCAAGCAATTTGGTCTTGCCGTGGTCGACGTGTCCCATGACGGTCACCACCGGTGGGCGCGACGTCGCCTCGATTTCCTCGTCCATGTCATCTTCGTCGAAGAATCGAGCCAAGAGCGCCGCTTCCTGCTGCTCACCCGGGTCCACCAATTTGACCGACGCGCCCACTTCGGCGGCGTAGAGCTCGATCATGTCGTCGGAAAGTCCCTGCACGGCAGTGACGATCTCCCCCTGGAGAAAGAGGAACCGAATGATGTCCGCCGCCGAACGATTCAACTTCGGACCAACGTCCTTGGCCGTCGAACCGCGCTCGATGATGATGTCACCCTCGGGCACGGGTGCCGAGGAGGGCAACCACGTGGTCATCTGGGTCGGCTCGAGCTCTTCAACGTTGCGACGTCGACGTCGAGTCGTCTTGCGCTGGGAACCTCGTGGTCCACCACCACCGCGCGGCGGTCCACCGCGGTTCGGACCGGTGGCGGCTCCGCCACTCGCGGGGGCTCCCGGTCGCGCTCCGAATCCGGTACCCGTCGGTCGTGAGGGTCCACCGGTTCGGGCGGGCCCGCCGGTCTGGGGACCCCGTGGGCTCATTGGACGAGGGCCACCGGGTCCGGTGGGGCGACTCGAGGGACCGCCGGGTCCGCCGGGTCGACGAACTCCGGGCGGCGGCGGGATCGGACGACCCGAGGGGCTGATGGGACGTCCGGGCGGCGGCGGGATCGGACGACCCGTTGCGCTCAAGGGCGGTCGCATGGGGGTAGGCGTCTCACCAGGTTCCCCCGTGGTGGGCCGCTGGGTGGGGCGAATGGTCGTGGGTCCATCACTCGGTGTCACGCGCGGAGCGGCGGGCTTGGGAGCGGGAGCCGGTCGACTTCGAACGACGCGCGGTGCGTCACTCGCGGTCGCGGTCACTGTCGCGTCCTCACTCGCCGCGCGGTGCTCGGTGGCGATCGGCTCGACGACGGGCGTCGGCGTCTCCACGACCTGCGCGAGGGTGCCCTCGACCGGTGCGTCGGGGGTGGCGTGGCGCGAGGACTTCGTCTTCACCGGCTCCTCGGGAGCGTGCTCACGACGCAGCCCTTCGGCGTCGGCCTTGCGGCGGATTCGGTCCGCCTGGGCATCCTCGATCGAGGCAGAGGGGCTGGACGCGCCAATACCCAGTGTCTGAGCGAGCGCGAGCAACTCCTTGCTCGTTAGACCGAGCTCCTTGGAGAGCTCGTGTACCCGGATCTTCTTCTGCGCCAAAACATTCCCTTGATTCGTGTACTCGCAGTCCGCGAGCACAGTTCCCTATTCTTCCACAACTACAAACGTTTTCGAGTTCGTTGCCAGTTCCCTGAGCATCACTGCGTCCACTTCACCCAGCGAACATCGCAGGGCCCGCGACGCGTGAGCCAGATTGACCCGTGCACCGCACTCACCTTCGCGACACCACCACACCCCTCGCCCGTCTCCTCGACCGAGATACCAGACACCCGTCGGGTGGCGACCCACTCGTTGCAGGTCAGCCTCCTGACGGCGCCGACGGCAGACCACGCAGGTCCGGACCGGGCTTATGCCTGGTCCCCCGTGACATCGACTTCGAGCACTTCCAGTTGCGCACCGTTCTCGTCCATCACAACGACCTCCTCCACGCGCAGCGCGTGTCCCTCGCCATCGCTGACGACGTTGGCGGTCTCCTCGACCAGGGTGACACCATCGGTGAAGACCTCGGCGACGGGCTGGCCGTCGTGCACCTCGTGCACCTGGACCACCGTCTCGTCGACCACCACGCCCTCTTCGGTCCACACTTCGTCAACTACTTCCGCCTCATCTTCGTTCTCCGAGCGAATATCGATTCGCCAGCCGGTCAGACGCGCGGCCAGACGCGCGTTCTGGCCCTCCTTGCCGATCGCCAGGGAGAGTTGCTGGTCGTGGACGATCACCGTAGCGATCCCCTCTTCCTCGTTGAGTTGGACTTCGCGAACCCGCGCGGGCGCCAGGGCGGCCTGGATGAACTGAATGGGGTCGTCGCTGTAGGGAACCACGTCGATGCGCTCGGAGCGCAATTCGTTGGTGATGTTACGCACGCGCGAACCACGCGCACCCACGCAGGCCCCCACCGGATCCACCATGTTGTCGTTCGAGGCCACCGCAATCTTGGAACGATGCCCGGGCTCACGGGCCAACGCCTTGATCTCCACGATGCCGTTGGCGATCTCAGGAACCTCGATCTCGAAGAGTTTGGCGACGAGGGCGGGGTGGGTCCGACTCACCACGATCTGGGGACCCTTGTTGGTCTTGCGCACTTCGACGATGTACACCTTGACGCGCGCACCATGCTCGTAGCGCTCAAAGGCAATCTGTTCAGCCTGGGGCAAGAGCGCCTCCACGCGCCCCAGGTCCAAGAGCGTGTAGCGGTTGTCGTTCTGCTGCACCGTGCCCGAGACGATGTCACCTTCGCGATTGGCAAACTCCTCGTACATCTGACGACGCTGGATGTCACGAATCAATTGCATCAGGACTTGCTTCGCCGTCTGGGCCGCGATTCGACCGAAGTCGTCCGGCGTCGCGTCCCACTCGCGGGTGACGTTGCCCTCGAGGTCGAGTTCAAGACCCCACACCTTGATCTCACCCGTCTCGGGGTTGATTTCAACCTCCGCGTCCTCCGCGGAGTCGGGTCGACGCTTGTAGGCGGCCAGGAGAGCATTGGCCAGCGCAATCAGCAACTCCCCCTCGTCGATGTTCTGGTCACGCGCAATCTGTCCGAGAGCTTCTAAAAATTCGAAGTTTGCCATGTCTTAGCCTTTCTTGCTCGTCATTGAGGAGGGTTTGCCCCGTGAGGGTGATGGCTTGGCTTCGCCACCCCACTGAAACACGGTGCGAGCGCGTTCGAGCGAGGAGATAGCGACTTCGACGTCACCGACGGTCATGTCGGCCAGGGTGACGGTCGTGTCCGACACCGCGAGGAGCGGCCCCTCGAGGCGGCGCGTGGCCAGACCCTCGCGCTTCTCTCGGAGGGTGACCACTTCACCCACCGCGGAGCGGAAGTGATCGAGGGTACGCAGCCGGCGCTCGAGACCCGGACTCGACACGTCGAGCGTGAATCGACCCGGAATCGGGTCGTTGAGGTCGAGCCACTCCGAAATCGCTCGGTTCGCCTTGGTGAGCGACTCCAAATCCACGCCACCGTCCCTATTGACCGTGACGCTCAAAGTTCCCTTGGCGAGTTCGACGTCGTAGAGTTCCAGACCGAGGTTGGATAGGAGCGAGCGCAATGGGGTCTCTAAATCCATGCCTCTCCTCTCTATGCCACCAGCGTTGGGACAAAGAAAAAGCGCGGGCCCGAGGCCCGCGCTTAAACGAGTCCAAACGTCCTGAGCGGACTGTCGGCTTCAATTGTAGCAGTTAGCCCCGCGAGTGACAACCGACGTCACTGATCGCTCACCAGAACATCAAAAGCACTCTGATGAGGAGAAATTCTCAATACGACTTGGCAATTATGGCGATCAAACCCTCCTCGAGATCATTGGCGGGGATCGATCCATCGCTTCGCTGCAGGCAACGCACGGTCATCGCCTCTGCCTTGAGACGTGCTTCCCCGGCCTCGCCCACCAAATCCCAGGTCAAGCGGGCGAAACCACTTTGGGCGGCGACGATCGCCTCATCGAGGCTCGTCACGTCGCTCGTGCGCGCATCGCGAAAAGCGGTGGCCGCTTGGTACATGTCACGCTGGATGTCCTCGGCCAGTCGCAGTACCAGGGATGCCACCTCGGAGAGCGCCACGGGGAACTTCTCTCCCGTATCGCGACGCACGACCGTCACGAGACCCTGCGCGAGGTCGCGCGGACCCACTTCGACGCGAACGGGAACGCCCTTCATCTCCCAGTCGGTGACGCGTCGACCGAAACTCCCGCGGCGTCCGTCATCGAGCTGGGCGCGCACTCCCCCGTGAGTCAACTCCTCGTGAAGTCGACGGCAGGCCGCCAGAATCTCCTCATCCTCGCGCACCGCCACTACCACGGCGACCCAGGGTGCCACGGCCGGAGGCAACACGAGTCCGTTGTCGTCACCGTGTGCCATGATCAAGCCTCCGACCAGGCGTGTCGAAGCTCCCCACGAGGTGGTGAAGCACAATTGCGCCTGGCCCTCCTCGCTCTGGTAGTAGATGTCGAAGGCGCGCGCGAAGTTCTGACCGAGTTCGTGCGAGGTAGCCATCTGCAGGGCCTTTCCGTCGCGCATCATCCCTTCACAGGTCATCGTGTTGGTCGCTCCAGCGAAACGTTCGCTCGGCGGCTTGATGCCGAGAAAGGTTGGAACGGCCAATACCTTCTCGAGGAAATCGTTGTACACCCGCAGGTGGATCCTCATCGCGTAGGCCGACGCGTCCTCCGCGCTGGCGTGGGCGGTGTGACCCTCCTGCCACAGAAACTCCGATGAGCGCAAGAAGAGCCGGGGACGCAGTTCCCAGCGCACGACGTTGGCCCACTGGTTGAGCAACAGTGGAAGGTCACGGTAGCTCTGAATCCACTTGGCCATGAACTCGCCGATCACGGTCTCCGACGTCGGGCGCACGACGATGGGTTCGGCGAGTCGCTCGCCACCCGCGTGCGTCACCACTGCCAATTCTGGACTGAATCCCTCGACGTGCTCGGCCTCCTTCGAGAGGTAACTCTCGGGGATGAAGAGCGGGAAGTAGGCATTCTGCGCACCCGCGAGCTTGATGCGTCCATCGATCGCGGACTGGATACGCTCCCATATGGCGTATCCGTACGGCCGAATCACCATGGTGCCACGCACAGGACCGTTGTCGGCCATCTCTGCTTTGGCCACCACGTCTTGGTACCACTTGGGGAAATCCTCGCTTTGCGGGGTCAGAACACTCGGGACGGCCACAACTCTCCTCTTCGACGTGGAAGAAGCCTAGTGAATCGCGCTGGGCGTCGGAGAACGACTACTCGCTGCGGCGACGGATTCGCTCGATGACTTGAGCGGTGTTGTTCGCGTCGCCGCCCTTGTTCTCCAGCAACGCAGCACGGTCCGCGGCCGCGGCGGCTTCGGCGGACTCGTCGCGAGCGGCCAGACGCGCCTCGATACCCTCTTTGGCAATCTTCTGGGCCTCTTCGACGAGGGCATCGACCATCTCATCCTCCGGCACCACGCGGATGATCTGGCCCCGGATGAACAGGTGACCACGGTGCTTGCCCGCCGCGATGCCCAGATCGGCGTGGCGAGCCTCCCCGGGGCCATTAACGACGCAGCCCATCACGGCCACCTGAATGGGGATATCCAGTGCCGACAGTGCCAGTTGGGCCTCATTGGCCACCTTGATGACGTCGACTTCAGCACGCCCACAACTCGGGCAAGCGATGAGATCGAGTCCGGTTCGTTCGCGAAGTCCCAATACTTCGAGTAGTTGACGACCGGCCTTCGCCTCCTCCACGGGGTCGGCGGTGAGCGAGAAGCGCAGCGTGTCGCCAATGCCCTCAGCCAACAACGTGGCGATCCCCGCGGTGCACTTCAAGAGACCTCCCGGTAGCGGTCCGGCTTCGGTCACTCCGAGGTGCAGGGGATACTCGAAGGTCTCCGAGGCTAAGCGGTAGGCGGCGATCATCGTGGCCACGGACGACGCCTTCACCGAGATTTTCACGTCGTCGAAACCCACCTCTTGGAAATAGGCAAGTTCGAGGCGCGCCGACTCCACCAGGGCTTCGGGCGTCGCGCCACCGAAACGCTCGTAGATGTCGGGGTGCAGGCTCCCGGCGTTGACCCCGATGCGAATCGGCACGCCACGGTCCTTGGCCTCGGCGGCCACCAATTTGATCTCCTCGGGCTTTCGCAGGTTGCCCGGATTCAGCCGCAGACCGTGGACGCCGGCTTCGAGTGCCGCCAACGCCATCTCGACGTGGAAATGAATATCGGCCACTACGGGCACCGGGGAGCGGGGCACGATCTGAGCGAGTCCCTCGGCCGCCGCGCGTTCGTTACACGTACAGCGCACGATGTCCGCTCCCGCTCCGGCGAGCGCGTAGATTTGCGCGAGGGTCCCCTCGACATCGGCGGTCTTGGTCGTCGTCATCGACTGGACCGATATGGGCGCGTCGCCACCGACTTTGACCGAGCCGACCGAAATCTGGCGCGTCAATCGTCGAGGCGTAAGAGAATTAGCAGTGACATCCACCCCACCATTCTGCCGTGCCCGACACCGGGCGCAATCGATTAATGGAAGGGATTGGCGATCGGGTAGACGATGTCCAAGTACAGAGTGCTGGCGAACAGTACGAGCAGCACGCCCACGAAGGCGAAAACCACCGGCGTCAACTTGTTGATGTCGGCCTTATAAGGGTTGTCCCCTCGGCGGCGCAGGCGTTCGTAGGTGGCGATGGCGACGTAGCCACCGTCGAGGGGCAACATCGGCAACATGTTCATCAGCCCCACGAAGATGTTCAACGTGATCAGAATCGTGAAGAAGACGGGAAGATTGGACTGCGCGGCCTGGTCCGCCAGACGCACCACCTCGACAATGGAGACCGGGCGCGTGGTCTGTGACACCGTGGACTTGGCAGCGGCCGGCGTCGTCACCTGATGGAGCAGCGTCGAGAACTCCCCGGGGGAGAATACGTGCACCAGAGCGTGGGCCGCTTGGTTGATGGTCGAACCAACCACTTGGAAGGAGTCCGGTACCGCCCGCAGCCAACCCGTGTACACCGTGGGATTCGTCAAGTGGATCCCGAGCAGTCCGACCGGGGCCGCACCCGAGACCTCGGGTTTGCCGTTCAAGAGAACGGTGCGCCCGTCGACCGGTGTCGCGTGCAACGTGACGTCGCGACCACCACGCAGGACGATCATCGTGATGACGTGATTGGCGTGGGAGTGAATGAGCGTCGTGAGTTCGTCGGCCCCCGTAATCCGGTGACCGTCAATCGAGACGATCTCGTCGCCAATCCTCATCCCCGCGAGTTGAGCCGCGTTCTGGGTATGGCCCTGCCACGAGGTAAACCCGTCGACGCTGACGCGCTGCGGATCGGCGTGTCCGACGAAGACGAGTGCCGCGTAAGCGATCAGCAACGCCATCACCACGTGCATCAACGAGCCGGCGGAGGCGAATATGACCTTGCGCGGGTAACTCGCCGATCGGTAGGTGCGCTTCTCCTCTTCGGGAGCGATCTCCTCGTACCAGGTCATCCCCGGCACCTTGACGTAGCCCCCCAGCAGCAGGGCTCGAATGCCGTAGCGTGTCTCGCCACGCGTCGTCGACCACAGCACCGGCCCGAAACCAACGAAGAAGTCGGTGACCCTCATACCGGAGCGCTTCGCGGTGA
This sequence comes from Actinomycetota bacterium, assembly GCA_029850535.1. GTDB lineage: Bacteria > Actinomycetota > Acidimicrobiia > Acidimicrobiales > RAAP-2 > RAAP-2. The sequence goes on from JARCRU010000101.1 coordinate 90,698, forward strand.
TGAAGTGCCCGAATTCGTGTCCCATCACCATGGCAATGACGAGAAACAGCACCAGGGGTAACGCCCATCCCCACAGCCACGTGAGGAGACCCACGACCGCCACGGTTCCCGCCAAGAGCGAGAGCACCGAACTGAGCGACGACCTACGACTTTCGATCACGAGGGCAGGTTAGCGTGAGTGATTCGCCGGGCCGTCGCGTCATTATCCACCACGGCGTCGAGGTCCGCCAAGGGATCGTCGACGTACTCGTCCATCGTGCGCGCCACCAGCGGAACGATCTCGCCCCACGAAATGCGGTCCTCGAGGAACGCTTCGACGCAGACCTCGTTGGCCGCCGATAGCCACGCCGGCGCCGCCCCCGCGCGCTGCGCCGCCGCGAGGGCCAGATCCAACGCTGGAAAGGCCTCACGATCAGGTGGCTCAAATTGGAGGTTCAGCGCGGTGCGAAAGTCCAACTGCCCCCAGTGGTGCGCCAATCGTTCCGGGGCCCCCAAGCAATAGGCGATGGGCAGTCTCATGTCGGGTCGCGAGAGCTGGGCGAGCACGGAGCCGTCGACGTACCCCACCATCGAGTGAACGATCGACTGAGGGTGAACCACCACGTCGATGCGATCGGTGCCGATGCCAAAGAGCGCCGAGGCTTCGAGCACTTCGAGCCCCTTGTTCATCAACGTCGAGGAATCGATCGTGATCTTGGGGCCCATCGACCACGTGGGGTGTGCCAGAGCGTCGGACTTGGTGACCCCACGCAACCGTTCGCGACTCCACCCGCGAAAGGGTCCGCCCGACGCGGTCAAGAGCAACCGAGCCACGTCCGGGTGACCCGGTTCGGTCGAACCCACCAGACACTGATAAATCGCACAGTGCTCGGAATCGACGGGCAGTATCTGCGCCCCCGGGGTGAGGCGGGCCTGCGCCACCACCGGGGCCGCGGCGATGAGTGATTCCTTATTCGCCAGGGCCAAACGGGCTCCCGCTTCGAGTGTCGCCAGCGTGACGGGGAGTCCCGCGAAGCCCATGACGGCATTCACCACCACGTCGGGGCCGGTGCAGAGTTCTCGCAGGCCCTTCTCGCCCACGACGATGTTGACGTCGTCACTCACCAGGTCCGCCAGGCGGCTTCGGTCACTCTCGTCACTCACTCCCACGTGGCGCACGCCGAATTCCGTCGCCACCGCCGCGAGTTGCTCGACGCGTCGTCCGCCCGACACCGCGACCAAATCGAAGGCCTCGGGCTCTCGTCGCAGCACTTCCAACGTCTGGGTGCCGATGGAGCCCGTGGCGCCCATCAGCGCCACCCGAGTGCGCGAGGCAGTCATGGTGCTAACTCAGTGACAGCAGGTGGGTCAGGAAGTACATGGTGGGAAGCGCGAAGAGCAGTCCGTCGACTCGGTCGAGCATCCCCCCGTGACCGGGCAGCAGATTCCCAATGTCCTTCACCCCCAGCGTGCGCTTGAACATCGACTCGAAAAGATCCCCCAGGGGCACCACCACCGACATCACCACCGCGCACTCAACACCGTGAGTCAGAGTCCAGGGGTGCATCATCGGCAAGACCACGGCGCCCACCAGGAGCGTCAGGAGCGTCCCACCGAGCGTCCCCTCGATCGTCTTGTTCGGCGACAAGCGTGCGTTGAGCGGTCGCTTGCCGAGCCAACGTCCGACGAACAGTGCGCCCGAGTCATTGGCAACGGTGAGCCACACGGCACCCAGGACGTAAGCCAAACCGTGCTGGTGCGCAAAATTATGCGGTGACACCATTTCCACGCCGAAGGAGCCCAGGATTCCAATCCAGGCGTAGACGAAGAACGTGGCCCCCAGCCCGTCCACCACGTCGATCATCTTCTCGGCGTTGAGGTACCACACGAAGGAGAACATGATCAGGAGTGCCGTGACGACACCGATGGCGACAACCCCCTTCTCGTAGATCGCGACGTCCAACGTCACTACCGCCACCAGCCCCAGGATCGTCGCCGGGTGAGCACCCACTGAACGGAATCCGGCGAAAGCCTCTCCCGCCGCGAGCGCGAGGGACACCGTGATGAGTATGGCGGTGGCGACGGAACCCAAATCGAAGATTCCCAGGACCACCAGTGCGAGCACCACGCCCGTGAGAGTCGCGACCGAGACGTTGCGCGAGGAACTCTGGCGAACCGCACGGCCCGAAAGGGGGTCGGCACGGTGCGCACGACGGGTACGCAGCGCGCGGGTGGGCTCGGGACGCGGAGACTCCTGCAGGATCTGTTCGTCTTCCACGACCGGCTCCGCACGGAACTCCCAGGGACGCAAGTCCTCATCGTCCTTTTCCACGGCCAGAAGAGAGGCGTCGAATTGCTCCTCGTGGGCGACCCAGTCGGCTTCACCTTCTCGCCACGCGGGTGCGGGGATCGCGGCCCAGGGATCTACCGCATCAGCGGATTCACGCGCCACCACGATGGGCACCTGCCCGGTCGGCGCGTCGGTCCAGTGCGGCAGAAGGGTTGCCGGGTCGACCGCGTAACCCGCGACGTCGGCGCCCGTGACAGTGACCCGGGGGTCGCTGGCGCTCACCACCGGAGTTTCCCCGGTGGGTTCGTCCAACAGGTCGTCGTCGTCAAACTTCAAGAAGCTCCTGCTCCTTGTGCGAGAGGAGCGCATCCACGACCGCCACCTCGTCTTGTGTCATCTTGTCGAGGATCTTCTCGAGACGTTCCACTTCGTCCTTGGGGAGTCCCTGCTCCTTCTCGAGGTTCTCGAGCTCTTGTCGAGCGTGACGGCGCACGCCGCGCAGAGCGACCTTGCCCTCTTCGGCCTTGGTCTTGACGATCTTCACGAAGGACTTGCGACGCTCCTCGGTCAGGGTCGGGAACGACAGTCGGATCACGACACCGTCATTGGAGGGGTTGAGTCCAAGATCGGCGTTGCTGATGGCCTTCTCGATCGCGTTCATCGCGCCCTTGTCAAAGGGTGAGACCACGAGCAAACGAGGCTCCGGCACCGAGAAGTTCGCCAGTTGCTTCAGGGGCGTCTCGGCCCCGTAGTAATCGACGAGCAGGTTTTCTATCAGCGACGACGACGCTCGACCAGTGCGCACGTTGGCGAACTCGAGCTTCACGTGCTCGATAGCCTTCGCCATACGATCACGCGTGTCCTCCATCACCAGTTCAACGAGTTCATTATCCATTAGTTCACCAGCGTACCGACCGCGTCACCGCTGAGGGCGCGATCGAGGCTTCCCGGGGCCATGAGATCAAATACACGGATGGGTATCGCGTTGTCCTTGCAAAAAGTGATGGCGGTCATATCCATGACTCGAAGGTCACGTGAAATGACCTCGTCGAAGGAGACCACGTCGTACCTCGTCGCCGCGGCGTTCTTTCGCGGATCCTCGTTGTACACGCCATCGACTCCCCCGTGGGTCCCCTTCAGCACCATATCGGCCTCAATCTCGGCCGCGCGCTGCACTCCGGCCGTATCGGTGGTGAAGTAGGGGTTTCCCATACCGGCGGCGAAGATCACTACGCGTCCCTTTTCGAGGTGGCGCACGGCGCGTCGCCGAATATAGGGTTCCGCCACCTGGTCCATGCCGATGGCCGACATCACTCGCGTGGCTCGACCGTGCGACTCGATCGCATCTTGGAGGGCGAGCGCATTGATGACGGTGCCGAGCATCCCCATGATGTCAGAGTTGGCGCGGTTCATCCCGGCCATGGCACCCGTCGCGCCACGCCAAATGTTGCCCCCGCCCACCACTACGGCGAGTTCGAGACCCTCACGAGCCATCGCGCCCGCGATGACAGTGGCCAGAAAGTCCACCGTGCTGGCGTCGATGGTTTCGTCACTAGCCGACGAGGCGAGCGCCTCACCGGACAGTTTCAGGACCACGCGACGCACGCGCTATCCCCCGATGACCACTTGGGCGTACGCCGTGATGCTGGCGCTACCGAGGAATTGGGTAATCGTCTGCTTGTCATCCTTGGCGTACGCCTGCTCGAGCAGGACGCGCTCCTTGAACCAACCATTGAGGCGACCCTCGATGATCTTGGGGAGCGCGGCGGCGGGCTTTCCCTCGTTGAGGGAGATCTCCTCGACCGTGTGTCGCTCGGCCTCGACCTCGGCGGCGGGTACGTCGTCGCGACGCAGGTAGAGGGGCTTCGCGAAGGCGATGTGCACGGCCACTTCGTGGGCCATCTCCTCGTCGCCGCCCTTGAGGACGACGATAACCACGTTGCGGCCCTTGTTCTGGTGGTTGTAGGTGTCGACAACCTCGCCTTCACCCGCGACCACGCGATAGACACGACCCACCGAGATGTTCTCCTTGAGCGTGGTGAGCATGGTCTCGATCTGGTTCTGGAACTGGGCGACAGCACCCTCGCCCTCGGCGCACACGCGCGCCGCCATCTCGTCCACCAGCGAAGTGAAATCGTCGGACTTGGCGGCGAAATCTGTCTCGCAGCGCAACTCGACCATGGCGGCCACGTTCCCGTCGCGCACCACGGCGACAGAACCCTCGCCGGCCTCGCGGTCAGCTCGCTTGGCCGCCGAGGCCAGACCCTGAACACGGAGCCACTGGGTAGCGGCCTCCATGTCACCGTCGTTCGCCTCGAGGGCCTTCTTCGCATCCATCATCCCCACCCCAGTGGCCTGGCGCAGCGACATTACGTCCTTAGCGGTGATTGACACCTTGACATCTCCTCTTGTGTTCTGTTCGGTTTGCTACTTAAGCGTTGGTGGTCACGTCAGTGGCCGGGGCAACTTCTGGCGTCGGCACCGTCTCAACAATGGTGGCGACGGGTGTCGCGGCCGCGGCCGCGGCCCGCACCGCGGCGGGACGGTTGGCGCGAATGAAACGGCCCTCGGTCACGGCGTCAGCGATGAGTCGGCACAACAGCGCACCCGAGCGAATGGCGTCGTCGTTGCCAGGAATGACGTAATCAATCACGTCGGGGTCACAGTTGGTGTCCACCACCGCCACCACCGGTAGGCCCAGCTTTCGAGCCTCGGTCACCGCAATGTGCTCCTTCTTCGTGTCGATCACGAAGATGGCGTCGGGCACGCGATCGAGATGGGCGATGCCCGACAGGTTCCGGTCGAGCTTCTCGAGTTCACGGCTGTGTCGCAGTGCCTCGCGCTTGGGCATGCCCTCGAAGTCACCCGCGCGCTGCATAGCGCGTAGTTCGATCATGCGCTTGACGCGCCCGGCCACCGTCGAGAAGTTGGTGAGCATACCGCCCAACCAGCGTTGGTTCACGAAGGGCATGCCACAGGCGTTGGCGTAGTCCGCGATGGGTCCCTGCGTCTGCTTCTTGGTGCCGACGAACAAGATGATGCCGCCCTCGGCCACCAAGTCGCGCACGTAGGTGTAACTCTGCTCGATGCCCGCGAGGGTCTTACGCAAGTCGATCAAGTAGATGCCGTTGCGCTCGCCGAGAATGAAGCGACGCATCTTGGGATTCCACCGGCGTGTCTGGTGTCCGAAGTGGACACCCGAGTCGAGGAGTTCTTGCAAAGTGACGAGGGCCACGTAATTTCCTTCCGTTCGGTTGATCAACCGCGCAGTGCACTCCGAGGAGCGACCGTACGAAACTGCGCGGTGTGTCTGCACCCTCCCACCCTGGGAGAGCCTCTCCAGTGTAGTCGAATCCAACTAGCGGCCCGGGTGCGAGGACTCCGGCGCGAACCCGGTTTCAGCCCCGCGGGTGGGTCTCGTGGTGAATCTTCTGCAGCCGCGACTTCGAGACGTGGGTGTAGAGCTGGGTGGTCGTCAGGCTCTCGTGACCCAGCAGCTCTTGGACCACTCGCAGGTCCGCTCCCCCTTCGAGCAGATGGGTGGCGTAGGTGTGGCGTAGCGCGTGCGGATGCACGTGACCGAGGACCACGCGGCGATCGAGCAGGCGGCGCACGTCGCGCGGACCCAGGCGCGCGCCTCGGCGATTGACGAACAGCGCATCGCCGGGTGAGCGCTCGGTGAGGACTTGCTCACGTAATTCGCGCCATCGATCAATCGCGGCCCACCCCGCTCGGTGCAGGGGCACGATGCGTTCCTTGCGACCTTTGCCCATGACCCGCAGCAGCCCTTGTCGCTGATCAAGACCGGAGAGATCGAGTCCGCAGAGCTCCGACACGCGTAGTCCGGCGCCGTAGAGCACTTCACACACTGCGCGGTCTCGCCGGGCCCAGGGATCGTCGCCCCAGTCTTCCTCGAGCAGTACGTCGAGCTGGTCGCGACCCACAATTTCTGGCAGGGTCGAGTGGGGCTTGGGCGCCGAGATCCTCGCGGCGGGATTCTCGTCCACGACGCCGCGTTCGAGGGCCCAGGCGAAGTAACTGCGAAGCGACGCTCGCCGTCGCGAGATCGTCGTACGCTCGTCGCTGCTCAAGTTCATCGAGGTCAAGTACTCACGCAGAGTGCGTCGGGTGACCTGGCGGGGAAGTTCAATGGCCCGCTGCGTCGCCCACGCCACAAAACGTGCGACGTCGCTGCGGTACGCGCGCACCGTGGCCGGCGAACGATCGAGTGCGCGTAACGAAACGACGAAGTCCTCGAGGCACCACTGCGCCACGCCTTCGCGATCGCCCGCCACTTCCGTCACACCGCCAAGGCTAGCGACGTCGATAGCCGACCTCACGTCACTTACTAGTGTGGGGTGTGAGGTGAGGAGAACGAATGTCGCGGATCTTGATCGTCGAAGATGATGAGCACATTCGCACCGCGTTGCGGCTCATGTTTCGCGGCGAGGGCTACGACGTCGACGACGCGTCGAACGGCGAGGACGGGGTGGCCCTCTTCGAGAAGCGCAACGCCGACGTCGCGATCGTGGATCTAATGCTGCCGGGTATGTCGGGCTTCGACACCTGCATCGCTCTGCGTGCGCGTTCCGACATCCCGATCGTCATCGTCTCGGCGCGAGACGACACCTCCGACGTGGTCAACGGGCTCGAGTCGGGCGCGGACGATTACGTGACCAAACCCTTCGTACCGATCGAACTGCTCGCCCGGGTCCGCGCTCACCTGCGACGTCGACCCGACTCGGCCGCGCGCGCCTTTCACATCGGTGAACTGCACGTGATTCCCGATGAGGGTGTCGTTCGCCACGCCGATGGCACCGAACTACACCTCACCGCCACGGAATTTCGGCTGCTCGTCGATTTGGCCAAGGTCAACGGCAAGGTCCTCTCACGCGAGGACCTCCTCGAGCGCGTCTGGGGCTACGACTACTTCGGCGATAGTCGACTCGTCGACGTGCACGTTCGGCGACTGCGCATGAAGATCGAACCCGATTCCGCGGTGCCGGTGCACCTACTAACCGTCCGTGGCGCGGGGTACAAGTTGGTGCTCTAGTGCGCAGTCGAAGCTTGCGACTACGACTGATCCTCATCTTCGGACTCGGAACGTTGCTGCTGAGTTCATTGCTCGGAACGTTGACCTTCTTCGGCGTGCGCCATGTCTTGATCGCTCAACAGCAGCAGACTGACCTGCAGCAGAGTTTCGTGAACGCCGCCCTGATCCGCAATACTCTCTACACCGCACCTCTCACCTTGACCAATGAGGTGAGTTCCATCCAGCAATCAGCCAACTCAGTCCTCTTGCTCAATATCCACGGACAGTGGCAGACAATCAACCCCCAGATCCCCTCCGTCGACATCTCGACAGCGGCACTTCGCGCCACGACTAGTGGTCACGTCACCACCGAAACCCGTTCCGTCCAGTCTGCCCTCGTCTACGTCGTCGGGATCCCGATTCCCGCGGTTCAGACGCAGGTCTACGAGGTCTGGCCGCTCAACGGTCTCGAGCACAACATGCGCGTTCTCCTCATCATCATCGGCTCGGCCGCACTGCTGACGACAATTCTCGGAGCGGGCGGAGGGGTCTGGGTCTCGCGACGGACACTACGCCCGCTCGTGGTGGTCTCGGACGCCGCCGCGCGCATCGCCGGAGGCGACTTCGCCACTCGACTCCCCACGACCCACGCCGGTTCCGAAATCGAACAGTTGACCGAGTCGTTCAACGCCATGGTCAACCAACTCGTGACCAAACTCGAGCGTGATGCACGTTTCGCCAGTGACGTGAGTCACGAGTTGCGCTCACCCCTGACGGCCCTGGCGATGTCGGCCTCGGTTCTCGAGCAGCATCGCGACGAACTCGCCCCCGCCGCGCAACAGAGTCTCACTATGTTGAGTGCGGAGATTCTGGTCTTCCAGGGTCTCATCGAGGACCTCATCGAACTCTCGCGCTCCGACGCGGGCGCCAATGCCCTCATTCTCGAAGTGATTCCCATCGCCGAGCTCACTCGACAAGCGGTGCGTTCGGTGATCCGACGCAGTGGCGGGCCCGAACCCCTCGTCGAGGTCGACCCGGAACTTGAACGAGCCCGGGTACTGGTCGATCGACGTCGCTTCGAACGCATCATCGCCAACTTGATGGACAACGCCCAGCACTACGCCGGAGGAACGACCGCCATCCGCCTGGCGTCACGAGGGTCTCGGGTCGAGCTCAACGTCGACGACGCCGGTCCCGGGATCAGCGAAGGGGAACAAGAACACGTCTTCGAACGCTTCTATCGGGGTCGGGCCGCCCACGACCGCAGCGTGGTGCGCGGGACCGGGCTCGGGCTCGCATTGGTGCGAGAGCACGTGAAGTCCCTCGACGGCGAGATCCGCGCGACGCGCAGCCCCGAAGGAGGTGCTCGACTGCAGATCGAGTTGCCGCTAGTGGAGTTTCCCTCGTGAGGTCCCTGCGACGCCTCGGCGTCCTCGTGGTGTGCGCTCTGGCCCTGAGCGGATGCACCTTGGTATCGACCTCCTCGTCGCCCAGTCTGATCAGCCCCAACGACGTGCCCTTGGGATTGCTCGACCCGACCATTCCCTTCACCGACTTCGCTCAAGTGCACTTCGTGACCCGCCAGATCTACTTGGTCGACCACTCCCAACACGTGGTCGCGGTCAATCGGTTGGTGACGTCACCCCCGACCCTGTCCGAGGTTCTGCACTACGTACCCCTCGGACCCACCGCGAACGAGCAGGCCAACGGGATCACGACAGAGATCCCGTCGACCATGGTCGTCAATCAGGCAAACATGCCCAACGACGACGGAATTGCGCTGGTGGATGTGAGTGGGGCCCTTCTTCAGCTCACGCCCAACGCGCGGCGACTCGCCGTCGCGCAGCTGCTCTTCACCGCGCAAGCCATGGGCGCGGACACGGGTATCAAGATTTCCATCAATCAGATTCCCTTCACCCTCCAATTGACCAACGGCTCGAACGTCACACTGATCACGCCAGCGGAGCTGGACTACTTACGACAGCGCTAACGCTGGTGGGCAGGACGGAATGCGGGAGCCGCACTCCAGAGGTGTTCGAGGTCGTAGTAGTCGCGGGTCTCCAGATCGAAGACGTGCACGATGACATCGCCGTAGTCGAGGGCGATCCATTGGGCCGTCGTCCAACCCTCAACGCGACTGGGCTTGAGCGTGAGGGCCACGTACACGCGTCGTTCAATCTCTTCAGCGATGGAACGAACCTGTCGATCGTTTCGTCCCGCGGTGATCACTAGCGCATCGAAGGAGTCGACGAAGTCGCGTAGGTCCAGGACCACGGTGTCAACGCTCAACTTCTCATCGGCACCATCGAGTACCGCATCAATCACGGCAGTGACGAATGAATCTTGGGGGCCGCGCACTGTGCCGCCACTGGTCACGATCTCGCTCAGTGGCCCACTCCTAGAACGATGACGGCGACCACGAAGGGAACGCTCACGGCACTCACGCCGATAATGGCGTAGCGCTGTCGAAGTCGGCGCGCGTCACGACGCGTTCGTGGCGCGCGCTCGAGCACCGACACTGGTGCTAGAGACCCGTCTGTGATGTCGAACGCGCGAACGGCCATTAGCTCTCACTCTACTCCGCGGCACCCTGATAAAGAGCGATGACTTCGCCGGGCATGTACAATTTCAGGCTCTCCGTATCAAGTGGAGTCTCGCGCAGGAAGGTGCTGGACAAGTCCACCGGCGCCATGGCAATTTCGTAGCAATTCCACCCGTCGGGCGCCACGAGTGGCGTGCCAGGGCGCGGGATGATCCCGACTGCCACCAGTTCGCGCAATTCGGCCGCACGATGCCAGGTCGGCAGTTGGGGCGCCAGATCCGCGCCAATCAGGACATCGACCTGATCGGTCTCCTCCAGCAGTTCCATGACCGTGTCGATGGTGTAGGAAGGTCCGGGCCGATTGATCTCTCGATCGCTCACGCGCACCAGTTCTAAATCATCGAAGGCGACCGTCGCCATCGCTAGGCGCAGTGGGGCCGAATGCACTTGGCTCACCGCACTCTTGCGATAGGGATCACCGGCCACGGTCACTTCGATCAGATCGAATCGCCCCGTAGCGGCGGCCGCGCGTAACGCCGCGACGTGTCCGTTATGGGGTGGATCGAACGTGCCCCCGAAGAGGCCGAGACGACGGAGGAGCACCTCATCAGCCTAACGGCACAATTGCTGAGTCTCCAATCAAACCTCTAGCCTTAGGTCATGTCTGAACGTACACCGTGGAACCCCGCCAGCTGGCGAGAGCGCATCGCCGCGCAGAGTCCCTTGTGGCCCGACGCCGACCACCTCTCGCGCGTCGAGGCCGAACTCGCCACCAAGCCACCACTCGTCTTCGCGGGTGAAGCGCGCCGCCTCACCCAGCAACTGGGTAAGGCCGCTCACGGCGAGGCCTTCTTGTTACAGGCCGGCGACTGCGCGGAGTCCTTCGAGGATTCCTCCGCCGACGCCATCCGTGACAAGTTGAAGGTCATCTTGCAGATGGCCGTGGCCCTCACCTACGCCTCGGGGGTACCGGTCGTGAAGGTGGGTCGTATCGCGGGACAATTCGCGAAGCCGCGGTCCGAGCACTACGAGGAACGCGACGGCGTACGACTGGACGCCTTCCGGGGTCACATCGTCAACCACGAGGCCTTCAACGAGGATGCCCGTCGTCCCAACCCTGAGCGTCTCCTCGACGCCTACCACCAGAGTGTCGCGACGCTGAACCTGTTGCGCGCCTTCACTACCGGTGGTTTCGCCGCCCTGACGAGGGTCCACGCCTGGAACCAGGAGTTCGTCACGAATTCGCCCGAAGGCAAACGCTACGAGGTGCTCGCCGACGACATCGATCGCGCGCTCGCCTTCATGCGCGCCTGTGGCGTCAACCTCGACGTCGACCACGAACTCTCGAGCGTGGACTTCTACACCAGTCACGAGGCGTTGATCTTGCCCTACGAGCAGGCCCTGACTCGTCAGGACTCCCTGACTGGTGACTGGTACGACTGCTCGGCGCACATGCTCTGGATCGGTGACCGCACGCGCCAGGTCGACGGCGCCCACGTCGAGTTCCTGCGCGGCGTCGCCAACCCCATTGGGCTCAAGGTGGGACCCAGCACGAGTGTCGACGACCTCAAAACGCTACATTCGCTGTTGAACCCCCACAACGTGCCCGGTCGGCTGACCTTGATCGCGCGCATGGGGCGTGACAAGGTGAGCACCCTCCTGCCACCCCTGGTGACCGCGATGAAGGATGAGGGTGCTGAGGTGCTCTGGACCTGCGACCCCATGCACGGCAATACCTTTAAGGCCAGTGGTGGGCAGAAGACTCGTCGTTTCGACGACGTTCTCACCGAAGTGGCCCAGTTCTTCGCTGTGCACCAGGCCCTCGGCACCTGGCCCTCGGGTCTACACATCGAGTTGACCGGGGGCAACGTGACCGAGTGCCTCGGGGGAGGCGACCAGCTCGACGAATCTGATCTTGACACCAACTACACCTCGATCTGCGACCCGCGTCTCAACGCGTCGCAGAGTCTCGACATGGCCTTTCACGTCAGTGAATTCCTTCAGCGCGCGGTCACCGCACGCGGCGCGCGGTCGTTGTAACGCAGGAGTCGCACCTGACCGGCGTCGAACTCGATCTCGGTCATCGAACAGTGCTCCGTGCGCAGGCGTAACCGCGCGGCGGGTGACGCTCCCATCGCGAGTTTCATCGCTTGCTCGATGACGCCACCGTGCACGAACAAAATGACCAACTCTCCGGGGTGAGCCTCACTGAGTCGAAGGAACGCCCCGACGCAGCGATCGTAGAAGCCGGTCCACGATTCGCCCTCGGGAGCGAAGGGTTGGGCGGGGTCCCGGTCCCAGTCGGGCCCGCCGAAGGTGGCGATCATCTCGTCCCAGTCCATCGCGTCAGCGCGACCCGGGTGCAATTCGCACAGGTCGCAATCCTCATCCACGCGCGAAAGGGGTAGCGACTGCGCTACGAGAGCGGCGGTCTCCTTGGCACGCGCGAGCACTGAGGAGTAGAGGGCCGCGACGTCGTCGAATTCGCGCGTGCGAGCGAGTCGATCAGCCAGGGCCACCGCCTGCTCTCGACCCCGGTCGGTCAGCCCAGTGCATCCCAGGGGACCGCCCACGATTCCCGCCACGTTACAGTGCGCCTCGCCGTGTCGCACCAGGACGAGTCGGGTACCTCGAGGTTCCTCGCCACTCGTTCGAAAGCCCTGGGGTGGTTCGGTCGCCATCAGTTGAGTCCACCCACGAATGCCTCGAGTTGGCGAAGCGTGCGACATTCCAGCACGTCCGAGCAATGCGGTGCGTAAAGACTCAAGACGGAGTCTCCGCTGTTCCAGTAGCTTCGCGGCTCGGGATTGAGCCAGTACAGCGCCTTCACTCGGCGCGCGATGTCCTCGAGCACTTCGGCCTGCGCCGGGTGATAGTTGTTACGCGCGTCACCAAGAATGAGGACCGTCGTGCGACGGGTTAACTCGGGAGCGAAGCGGCGCGCGAAGATACCGAGCGCTCGACCGTAGTCGCTGTGACCATCCACCGCGACCACGTCGGCCTCGGCGGCGATGCGTTCGACGGCCTCGGCGGGGTCGTCGGTCTCGGAGAAGAGGTGGGTGACCTCGTCGAGGCCGTCCACGAACACGAAACTTCTCACCTGGGCGAACTGGCTGGAGATGGCGTGCACCAGGTGCAGCGTGAAACGAGCGAACGAGGCCACCGAGCCCGACACATCGGCGATGACCACGATCTCGGGCTTGGCGGGACGCGGCGGTTTGAATCTCACGTCAATGGGGACCCCACCGGTCGAGAGCGAACTTCTCACCGTGTGACGCAGGTCAATGGGGCCCCGGTGGCGGTGGCGACGCCGACGCGCGAGGCGCACCGCGAGTTTGCGACTCAGTGGACGCAGGGCCCGCTCGAGTTGCACCATCTCCTCACGATTGGCGTGCATGACGTCGATGTCTTCGGGTAGGGTCTCGCGCACCGACTCCGCCATCGCCTCCGCCCCGCGATCTTGCACCAGTCGCTCTCGAATCTCGACCTCGACCATGGTCTTGAAACCCTCGACGCGCTGGTGCGCGTCATCACTCGCTAGGCGTTCGCTGAGCGCGTCCTCACCGACCGCGAGGTTCACGCTGGCCAGGCGCCGCTCCATCTCTTCGAGGTCGAGCTGACGCAGCGTCCGATAGAGGTAGTAGGCGCCGCCCACGGGCCGGCCGGGCTCGATACCCGCGTAGCGCGCCACGGCCTCGGCCGCGCTCTGGCGCAGGGCTCTTCGATTATTCTCGCGCAACGCGTCAAAGAGCTGCTCGGCCAACTCCGCGCCCGAACGTTGCGGCGCGTCGGGCGAATCCCCGCTGGGCGACCCGGGCATCGCCGCGTCCGTCGCGTCGAGGGGGCCACCTGGGCGTCGATGCGCGAAAAAAACCTCGTACGCGGTGTCGAAGGCGCCGAGGTGGTCACCGCTCTTGACGAGCGTGGCGCACAGGGCGGAGCGAAAGAGCGACTGGTCCGCCACGTCGATGGTCTCCAGGGCCCGCGCCGCATCCACGGTCTCGCTCATCGAGACGGGAATGCCCACGGTGCGCAATTCTCCGATGAACGAGCTCAGGAGATCGAGCACGCGCTAAGAGGAACGCCCGAGAATCTCGCGCGTCGCTTTCTCGATATCGGACTGGTACTTGAGCAGGACGTGCAGGGTCTCGGCTACCAGGTCTTCACCTAGTTCTTCGCGTCCCAGGATCACCAGCGTCCGTGCCCAGTCGAGGGTCTCAGAGACCGAGGGTGACTTCTTTAAGTCCATCATCCGCAGCGAGCGCACCACCTGAGAGATCTGCTCGGCCAGGGCCGTGGCGATCCCGGGCACCCTCGAGAGAATGATGTCGCGCTCACGCTCCACGTCGGGATATCCCAGGTGCAGGTACAAGCAACGCCGCTTGAGGGCCTCGGAGAGTTCGCGGGTGTTGTTCGACGTCAAGAAGACCATGGGAATCTGTCGAGCCTTGAGAGTGCCCAGTTCGGGAATCGACACCTGGTATTCCGAGAGAATCTCCAAGAGCAACGCTTCGGTCTCGAGTTCGACGCGGTCGACCTCGTCGATCAGGAGCACCACCGGATCGGTGGCGGTGATGGCTTCGAGCAAGGGACGCGTCAGCAGGAACTCCTCGGCGAAAATGTCCTCTTCGAGTTCGGACCACACCTCAGCGGATCCCTCAGGTCGCCCAGCTTGAATACGCAAAAGTTGCTTGCGGTAGTTCCACTCGTAGAGCGCCTTGGTCTCGTCGAGCCCCTCGTAACACTGCAGGCGGATCAGTCGCGCACCGAGCGACTCGGCCACGGCCTTGGCCAAGGCCGTCTTGCCCGTACCGGCGGGTCCTTCGACCAGGACCGGCTTCGCGAGGCGATCCGCGAGGAAGGTGACGGAGGAGATGGCGTCTGAACTGAGGTAGTCGTGCTCGGCCAAGCGAGAGTGCAGGTCCTCGGGCGACGAGAATCGCACCGGGGGCACCTCGGTCAGCCCCAGGCGCTCGGCGAGCTCGTGACGCGGATCGAGGGCGCTCACCGCACGTGTCCGTCGCCGCGCAGCACCCACTTGAGGCACGTCAATTCGCGAAGTCCCATGGGACCTCGCGCGTGGAGCTTCTGGGTCGAAATGCCGACCTCGCCACCCAGGCCCAATTCTCCGCCGTCGACGAACCGCGTCGAGGCGTTGACCACCACCGCCGCGGCGTCCACCCGACGCACCCACGCTTCGGCGTTGGTGGCGTCGCGCGTCACGATGGCTTCGGAGTGACCGGTACCGAAGGTCGCGACGTGCTCAACCGCCTCGTCGAGCGAGTCAACGACCTTGACGGCCAGAACCAGGTCCAGGAACTCGCGCTCGTAGTCGTCGACGCTCGCGGGTGTCGCGGCGGGCAACACCGCCCTCGTGCGCTCGTCACCGCGCAACTCGACCTGGGGAATGGCGTTCGCCAGCGCCACGAGGAATTGCGGGGCCACGGCAGCATTCACTAGTACGGTCTCGGCGGCGTTGCACACTCCCGGACGCGACGTCTTCGCGTTCACGACAATGCTGAGGGCCTGTTCCAGATCGGCGCTGGCGTCCACGTAAATGTGGCAGTTACCGTCGCCGTCGAGGACGAAGGGCACCCGGGCGTGCTCGCGCATCGCGGCGATCAAACTCGGCCCGCCGCGCGGAATCAAACAATCAAGGACGTCGGTCATCTGCATGAACTTCACGGCCACTTCGTGCGATGAGTCCTGCACCAGCGCCACCGCGTCCTCGGGCAGATCGTGCGCGCGCAACGCGTCGCGCCACTGGTCGACAATGAATTGATTCGACCGTTGGGCCGACGAGGATCCCCGCAGGTAGGCGGCATTGCCACTGCGCACGCACAGGCCCGCGACGTCGCTGGTCACGTTGGGTCGATTCTCGTACACGACGCCGATCACCCCCAGGGGTACCCGCAACCGCTCCACCCGCAGTCCATTGGGTCGCACGCTGGCGTCGACGATTTCGAAGAGGGGGTCACTCGAGGCGGCGATTTCGCGCAACGCCTCGGACATCGCGGTGATGCGCTGACTCGTCAGGGTCAATCGGTCGACGCCAGCGCCGGATTCGACGTAGACCGCCACCTCCTCGGCGTTGATCGTGAGGAGTTCGTCCTCCCGTTTCTCGAGGGCGTCAGCCACTCGTAGGAGGACGGCTACTCGCTGATCATTACTGGCCTGGGCGAGGGCGCGCGCGGCCTCGCGGACGTTGCGGCCCTGCGCGGCCAGTGAACTCGACATGGTGCAATCGTACTGGAGGCCGCTACGGACGCCGCAGCAGCACCAGGTCGTCGCGGTGCACGATGACGTCGTCGGCGTCGTTGAACGACTCGGCGCTGGCGCGCACTAGACCCTTGGCCACCACCGCGCCACCGGGACCGTGCACCTCCACGGCGTCGCCTTCGACGAAATCACCCGTGATGGACTCCACACCCACGCGCAGCAAACTGCGACCGTGGTTCTCGAGAGCCTCCAGGGCGCCCTGGTTGATCGAAACAACTCCCGAGGACGCCACCGCGAAGGCGATCCAGGCCTTACGGGCCGACAGTCGCTCGCCGCGCGCTTCGAACGTCGTTCCGAAGTCGTGGGTTCCCGTCAACGCGCGCAGCAACGGAGTCTCGGCGCGCGCCGGCGCGATCACGGTGGTGACCCCCGACCAGGTCGCCATACGCGCCGCCGCCACCTTCGAGGCCATGCCACCGCTACCCACTCCCGATCGACTCGCGCCCGCGACGTTTTCGAGTCGCGAATCGATCGAGGTGACGACGTCGATCAAGGTGGCCGAGGGGTCCAAACGCGGGTCGGCGGTGAGTAGTCCCGGCGTGTCGGTCAAGAGCACCAGGTGGCTCGCCGTCACGAGGTTCGCCACCAGCGCCGCCAGGCGATCATTGTCACCAAAACGAATCTCCTCATCGGCCACGGCGTCATTCTCGTTGACGACCGCCACCACCCCGAGTGCGTGCAGAGCCGTCAAGGTAGAGCGTGCGTGCAGGTACTGTCCGCGGTGCGAGAAGTCGAGGGGGGCCAACAAGACTTGACCCACGGCGACCCCATGGGGGGCGAACGCCCGCCGCCACGCGTCCATCAGCAGTGGCTGTCCCACCGCCGACACCGCTTGCAGGATCGTCGAATCCGTCGGTCGTCCTCGACCCTCGCCCACGTGCGCCCAGCCCGCGGTGATGGCCCCCGACGTCACCACGACCACCGACCATCCCTGCTCGCGCAGCGTCACCACGTCGTGCGCCAGTGACGACAGAACGTCGTGGGCGACGCCGCCGCGCGCGTCGGTCACCGAGGTGGTCCCGATTTTGACGACGACGCTACGATCCGTCGTCATCGTCGTCATCGTCTCCCACGCCATCGAGACGTCCGTGGCGCGCCAGGCGCTCGCGGCGCGTGACGCGGTGTCGCTCACCACGATCGAGACCCGAACCCACCTCGTCGCGCCACCATTCGAAGGACAGCGGACCAATGGTGACCACGTCACCATCGCGCACTCCCGCGCGATTGAGCACGCGGTCGACGCCGAGGTCCTTGAGACGCTTCACGATCTCGGCCAGGGCTTGGTCGTCGGTCAGGTCCTGAAACCGCACCGCGCGTTCAGCGGAGCGACCGCTCACTCGCCAGTTCGTCTCACCCGTTCTCTCGAGCGTGATTTCGTCAGGCACGGGCTTGTGCACCACCACTTGGTGCTCGTTCTGTTCCGCTTCGCGCGAGCGCACTTCGAGCACGAGTCCCGCGAGGCGCGCACTCAGTGCGTCGATGCCAGATCCCGTTACCGCCGAAATGGTCGGGACTCCCTCGACCTCCTGAGCGGCCACGTCGCCCTTGGAACCCACGACCACTCGGGGGCGATCGAGTAAGTCGGCCTGGTAGTCACCGAGTTCGCGCAGCAGAATGGCCAGCTGTTCCTCGGGACCCAGGGGCGCGAACTCCGAGAGGTCCAGAAGTACGCACAGCACGCGGGCGCGCTCGACGTGGCGCAAGAAATCGTGTCCGAGACCTCGACCTTCCGCCGCCCCTTCGATCAATCCCGGGATATCGGCCATGACGTATTCCGTCGCGTCCTGGGGGCGACCCGAGCGAGCGCCCACGCGCACCACGCCGAGATTGGGCACGAGGGTCGTGAAGGGGTAGTCCGCGATCTTGGGTCGCGCGGCCGACACGCGCGAGATCAACGTCGATTTGCCCACGTTGGGAAAGCCAATCAACGCCACGTCAGCTTGCAGCTTCAACTCGAGGTTGTACCAACGCTCCTCGCCCACTTCGCCTTGTTCGGCGAAGGCGGGTGCTCGACGCTGGTTCGAAAGAAAACGGTTGTTCCCCTGTCCACCCAACCCCCCCGCGGCGGCCAGCCAACGGTCGCCGGGTCCCGAGAGATCCACCAGCAACTCTCCCTCCTGGGAGTGCACCAGTGTCCCCACCGGCACCGCGACGATGATGTCTTTACCGTTGGAGCCGTGCATGCGCTTGGACGTGCCGTGCTGACCGTCGGTGGCTCGGCGAAAGGGGTGATCGCGAAAGCCCAGCAGCGACGCCTGGTTGTGGTCGGCGACCAGCCAGACGTCACCCCCCTTGCCACCGTCGCCGCCATCGGGACCACCCTTAGCGACGTGGGCCTCGCGGCGAAACGAGACGCAGCCCGCGCCACCGTCGCCGGCCTTGGCGTGCAGTTGGGCCGAATCGACGAAGCTACTCACCGCTCCATCCTAGGACCCGCCTCGAGGAGCTATCCGACCAGTTCATCGAGCGCGGCGTCAAACACCCGCTGGTGCTGGGCCACGTGCTCGCTCGTCGTCGCCGGGCACATCAGGGCCATGTTGTGAAACGGAGTGAGCACGACCCCACGGTTAATGGTGTACAGGTGCAGATACTCCTCGAGCGTCTTGTCGGTGCTCGCGGCGGATTCGCCACCATTGGTCGGGGCGGGATCCATGAAGCGGTACTCGCAACGCGTTCCGAGTTGGCTCACCGACCACGACACGCCGTGGCGAGTGATCGATTCGCGCACCCCCAGGGTGAAGGTCGTCGCCAGCACTTCCATACGCGCGAAGGATTCATCGGTCAAGACCTCGCCGAGGACTGCGCGCATGGCTGCCAAACTCATGGCGTTGCCCGCCAAGGTGCCACCGACTCCCCCCACGTCAGTGATGTCCACCCCCTCGGTCAGGGCGCCCATGAGGCGTTGCGCGAGCGATTCACTCAACCCGAAGGCCCCACAGGGCACTCCCCCACCCAGCGACTTACCGATAGTCAGCGCGTCCGGCTGGAGTCCGTAGCGCCGGGTCGCACCCCCGGGACCCGCGGAGAAGGTGTGTGTCTCGTCGAGGATCATCAAGGTGCCGGTCTCATCGCAGAGTCGTCGCACGCCCTCCCAGAATCCGGGCGCGGGCAACACGATGCCGATGTTGGTCAGCGCGGGTTCGGCCAGCACCGCGGCCACGTCGCCGTGTCGCAATTCGCGCTCCAGGGATTCGAGGTCATTGAACTCGACCACCCGGGTCGTGGTGGTTGGATCCACCGCGGGTGCGACGCAGCCGGGTCGCATCGCGGGACGTCCGTGTGCATCGACGATCACGAAAGTCTCGTCGACGCTGCCGTGGTAGCAGTAGGAGAAGACCAGGATTTTGGGACGTCGAGTGACTAGTCGCACCAGTCGCAACAGCCAGCGATTGGCGTCGGTCGCCGAGAGCGTGAACGACCACTGCGCCAGCCCGAACCGTCGAGTCAATTCGTGCGCGACCCACTCGCCATCTGATGTCGGCATCATCGTCGTCACGCCGCCCAGTCGCCCGACACGCTCCTCCAGGGCCCGCACGAGTGCGTCGGGCGAGTGCCCGGCCATCGCGCCGGTGTCGCCCAAGGCGAAGTCAACCAATTCGTGACCGTCCGCGTCGGTGATCATCGCGCCGTGGGCGCGTTCAAAGGCCAAGGGGAACCCGCCGGACCACTCGTTCATCCACGTCATCGGCACCCGGGCAAAGAGGTGGCGAGCTGCCTCATGGACGGCGAGCGAGCGAGGGTTGGCCCGACGGTACTGGCCGCGCTCGCGAGCGACCAACTGCGTCAAATGCTGACGATCAAAGGACTCCATCGCCCCATGGTAGGTGAACGAGCCAACTTTCCAGGGACACCGAGGGAAGCTATCGAGCCTGTGGTCAGGGATTATCAATTGTCCTACGGAAGACGAAGGTTAAATATCTGCTCTAAATCCCTAAATTGCAGCGTTTTAGCGATAAAGATGGCTCCGGTTCAGGGAACTCTCCCAGTCCGATTTAACGAAGAGTAAGGAGTCGACCGGTGAACAAGGCCGAGTTGGTAGATGCAATTGTTGCCGAGAGTGGGGCGACGAAGGCCGCAGCGATGGAGTTCCTGCGCGCGTTCGAAGACGTCGTCGTAGAGAACGTCGCCAAGGGCGAGAAGATCGTGCTGTCGGGCTTTCTGTCCTTCGAGCGTGTCGAGCGTAAGGCTCGTACGGCTCGCAACCCCCAGACCGGCGAGGCAATCCAGGTTGCCGCGTCACGTGCCCCCAAGGTGTCGATTGGTTCGACATTCAAAAAGGCCGTCAAGGGATAGTTCTCGCACGGTGGTGGAGACTTCCCCGCGGCTTCCCCTGCGATTGTGTGCAGGATGTCGCAAAAATTGAGACCAACCCGACGTCCCTTGGAAAGAATCCAAGGGACGTCGGGTTTTTTTAGAATCCACTCTGCACGTTGAGGCCGCTCGGACTCGAAACGGCAATCAACCACGCGTCGTGGCAGCCCCGCATCCACAACGCGAGATTGTCGCTCTGGCTCTGAACGTTCGACGCGGAACACACAGACGACTCGCGAGCAGCGTTGGAGAAACTCTCCGCGGCGTAGGTCCTTCCGTCAATATACGAGGGGTCAGCCAGAATCGCATTGCTCGCACTGTGAGCCCACACGTCGCTCCACATGACGCCCGCCGGCACCAGACCAACGATCCCGGCGAGGACACCCGCAATGGCCAAACCAGTACCGCGCCTCAGGCTCTCTCCCGCGTGAAACTTCCTCAGTTCGAAGAACCCTAACGCGATTCCCGCGACTGAACCGACTCCGCCAATCCACGCGAGCGAGAGCACCAGGGACGCCAGCGCCACGGGTCGAGATGGGGACGAGGCCTCACTCACTGGCGCACTCGCAGTTCGCCTCGTCCAGGGGCGGAGCGATCTCGTATCGGGCACTGCCCTCCCTTGCGTCGAAAGCTACTCCGAGGCTAGTCGTCGACCTCCCCTTTTTTGGCCGCAGGAGCAGAGCCAGAACAGCTGACCTGCGCCACCTTCATCAGGGCCCTCGACCGCACCGATTAAGAGGGACACGCCACTAAAGAAGATCTCCCCAGGGCGCAGCCCTGAGGAGATCGACCAAAGTTGAACCTTGGAGAATTAACTCTCGGTCAAAATGTCCACGAGTTTGCGGCCACCACGAAAACCGAACTTCACCTTGCCCTCGGCCAGGGCGAACAGAGTGTCGTCCTTGCCAATGCCCACGTTGCGCCCCGGGTGAAACAAAGTGCCACGCTGGCGAATGATGATCGAACCGGTCTTGACGAGCGTGCCGTCGAAGGCCTTCACGCCCAGGCGCTGGGCATTGGAATCGCGGCCGTTACGGGTAGAACCGCCACCTTTAGTCTTTGACATAGTTGCTCCTTACGCCTCGACGGCTTCGACGGCCTTAGCCGCCTTGGCGGCCTTAGCCGGCTTCAGAGAGATCTTGTTGATCTCCACGGTGGTGTACCACTGACGGTGCCCCCAGCGCTTGCGCTGGATGGACTTGGCCTTGTAGGTGAGGGCGCGGATCTTGGGACCGCTCTCCACACCAACGATGGTGCCCGTTACTCTGGCGCCCTCTAGCGCCGGACCAGCGAGAACGCTGTCTCCGTCCACTAGTAACACGGGCTCGAACTCAATGACAGCACCATTCTCTTCGGCGCGCTTGTCAACGCGGACCAATTGGCCCTCGGTGACGCGCTCTTGAGATGTGCCTACTCGGATGACGGCGTACATAGGGTTTCTATAGTAGCCGAAATCCGTAACCTTGCGTGACCTACAGGCCAGTGGCGACGACGAAACCTCGTCCATCGCACACGGCACAGACCTTGGAGACCGACTCCAACAGTCCCTCGTTGACTCGCTTGCGGGTCATTTCAACTAGTCCGAGTTCGGAGATATCAAAGACTTGTGTGCGCGTCTTGTCGCGACTGAGGGCCTGTCGAAGTGCCGAGGCCACCGCTTCGCGGTGAGACTTGGCTTCCATGTCGATGAAGTCAATCACGATGATGCCGCCAATGTCGCGCAAGCGAAGTTGTCGCGCCACTTCTTCGGCGGCTTCGAGGTTGTTGCGGAACACCGTCTCTTCGAGGTTCGTGGTGCCGACGTTCTTGCCGGTGTTGACGTCAATGACGGTCAACGCCTCGGTGCGCTCAATGATGAGTGAGCCGCCCGAGGGCAGAAACACTTTGCGGTCCAGTGCCCGGTGCAGTTGCTCGTGCACAAAATAGCGTTCAAAGAGGGGAAGCTCCTCACTGGACCTGTCGTAGTACTCAATTCGGTCGGCCAACTCCGGGTTCACCGCCAGAACGTAGTCGCGCACCTTGTTGTAGAGGTCGACGTCATCGATGATGACGCCACGGAAGTCGTCGTTCAACTCTTCGCGCAACACCCGCACCGCGAGGTCCAGGTCGCGATAGACCAAACGCGGCTGGTTGGACTTGGCCACCTCGGCTTCAATGGCGTCCCACTTCTCGCACAGCGAGGTGACGTCGCGCGCCAGGTCGTCGGCCGCCACACCCTCCGCCGCCGTGCGAATAATGATGCCGTGGCGCGCGGGCTTGACGTCGTCGATAATCTTGCGCAACCGACGTCGTTCACCGTCGGGCAAGCGCTTCGAAATGCCGATCGTGCTGGAATTGGGCACTAGGACCGCGAATCGACCGGGAATCGAGACTTCCTGGGTGAGGCGAGCGCCCTTGGCGCCAATCGCGTTCTTGGTGACTTGACACACGATGGTCTGGCCAGATCTGATCATCTGCTCAATACGCTTGTCGTTGGACGTGGTTCCCTCGATGTCGTCATCACTGAGCGAGATGTCGCCTCGGTAGAGCACGGCGTTCTTGGGAATGCCGATGTCGACGAACGCGAGCTCCATGCCCGGCAGGACGTTCTGGATGCGGCCGACGTAGATGTTGCCGTCGATCTGGTTGGTCTCGTCGGCGGCCTTAGCGACCGTGTACTCCACCATGGTGCGACCTTCGAGGGTGGCAATGTGAGTGGCCTCCTTGGTGGTGTGCACGCACATCAAATAGCGACCCTGGGCCCGCGTGCGGCGTTCTCCTCCGCGTCGCTTGCCCTTACGCGCGCGTGCGCCGTCGTCGCCGTCCAAATCCGGTGCCGACGCCTCGACCGGCGCCTCGACGGGACGCGCACTCTGCCGATTCGGTGCACCCTGGCTGGGAGCGCCAGAGCGATTCTGACCGCCCTGACCGCCCCGTCCACGGCCGCCACGTCGACGACGGTTGCCGCCTTGACCGCCGCCTTGACCATTGCTTGAAGAAGAGCCGTTACTCGAAGGTGACGAGGGGCTGGGCTGCTCGCGCGATGATCCCACCGAGGGACGGGTATCACCGATTTGCGGAGCGGGGCGGGTGTCGCCGATTCTGGGACTAGCCGGCGGTGTGGGGGTGGTGGTCTCGTCGCTCACGACGGGTACTCCTTGAGTTCTGGGTGAGGGAGCGGCACGCATCGGCGCAACTCCCCGTGGATCGGCCACGGTGCGCGAGACACGCGGCGGCCGGAGGGCAAACTACGTATTGGGCGGGTGTAAACGGGTCGCCGAAGGTCCCACGGAACTGGGCTACCTCCCTGACGTGTACCACGTTGCGTCCTTACTGCGGGCAACGACGGAATGATGCCACTCGGTCGTCACTGCGATTTCAATGCGCCACCGTCCGATGTACGGCCGCGCCCAACACCTCAAGGCTACTCGCAATACGCCCTATCCGGCCCTCTTTGTCGTGGTGGTCGTAGTTTTTACTCCAGGGGAGCTGGTGGTCGTCACATTATTCGCCCCGGCGCTGCCCGTGGTGGTGGTCGGGGGGTGGGTGGTGGTGGTGACCGGGGCCACCTGGCTCTTCACCGTCAATACCAAGGGTCCCAAGGGGTGGCGATAGAGGTAGTCAAAGGTCTGAGCGACCACAGGTGCGGCGGCATCGGCGCCGTAGCCGCCCTGGGCTATCGCGCACACCACGACGTACTGGGGGTGATTGGCCGGGGCGAAGCCCACGAACAACGAGTTCGGCTCGAGGGGCTTGCCATTGGGGTAGTAGCCCGTCGACGCGGTTCCGGTCTTGCCAGCCACCGGGAAGACGGACTGGGAGAACGTGGCGTAGTGCTGGAACGTCCCGTAGGCGGTTCCGCTGGGATTTTGCACCACCCCTTCGAGTCCTTGCAGGATGGGATCGCGCACCGCCGGGGGCAGACTCACGTGACCCAGCACCCTCGGGCCGTATCGCACCACCAATTTGCCACTCGGGCTCACGACCGCGGCGGCCACTTCAGGCGCGTATCGAGTGCCACCATTGGCGAACGTGGCGTAGGCGTCAGCCAGAGCCACGGGCGTTATGGCGGTAGATCCCTGACCGAAGGCCATTTCAATGTTGTCACCCGTGTACCACGTGTCGTTGGGGAAGGCTAATGGTGCCGCATTGTGTAACGCGATGCGCACCGTGGGTGAGTCCACGCGCCCCTGAACCTCATTGGGCAGGTCAATGTTGGAGTACTGATCGAGACCGTACTGGTGCGCCACGTTCTGAATGGGCGTCTCACCGTACTTAGCCTGCTGAGACCAGAAAAGGTAGCCCAATTGATAAAAGTAGTAGTCCGAGGACACGGTGATCGCCATCGGTAGGTCCACCAGTCCCGCACCCTGACCCTGGTCGTCATGAAAGACGCACCCGTGCGCGCCCTGCAGACAGCCGGGCACCGTGTAGTACCCCGTGTCATTCACCAGTTGCGTCGCCGGGAACACACCGGTCTGCATCTGTGCGGTGGCCGTGATGAGTTTGAAGGTGCTCCCGGGGGTGTAGAGACCTTGGATGGGATAGTTGGTGAAGGCCCCCTCGTTCAACAAGGTCTTAAAGGTGGCCTGGGAGAGGCCGTTGACGAATGAACTCAGGTCGAACGAGGGGTAACTCGACATCGCCAGTACCGCTCCCGAGTTCACGTCCATCACCAGCGCCGCTCCGTTGAGCGCCGGCGGCAGCACGCCGTTGGTGGGGTCGGGGGTGTGGCGAACTAGCGCAATGTCGGCGGCGAGGTAACCGTCGAGCGCCTTCTGCAGGCCCGCGTCCACGTTCAAGATGACCGAATCACCCTGTTGGGGTGGCGTTTTCTGCACCGCCCCCAAGATGTTGCCCTGGGCGCTGACCTCGATGGTGCTCGTGCCGTCGATCCCGCGCAGATACTGCTCGTAGAAATTCTCGATGCCGGTCTTGCCGTAGGTGGAGTTGGTGGTGTAGTTGAACGTCGGATTGGCCGCCATCTCCGCACCGGTGATGGGTCCGACGTACCCCAAGAGTTGCGACGCCGTATTGCCGCCGAGGGGATAACTGCGCTGGGTGACACCCTGCACGCTGACGCCCGGGAACTCACCCGGGTGCAGTTTGATGAATTGCACGACCGACGTGGGCGCGTTGGTCATGACCGGTGCGGGTTGGTACGGGTCGTACTGGACATTGGTGAGATCACTCTGCACCTGACTCACACTCTGACGCGTGAGCGTCGCCAGAGCCCCGATCACGGAAGGGTTCAGGTACGCCTGCTGGCGCGAGAGCAGAATCTCAGTGGTGGTCACGTTGCTGACCAGTGGCGTCCCGGATCGAGAGACGATCAGCCCGCGCGACGCGGGAATGGTCGCGACGTGCAGCGAGTTCGATCGTACCGTCGCCACCGAGGCGGATTGTTCAAGGATCTGGAGCATGAACAGGCGCACGAGGAGTAGCACCAGGAGAAGAGAGAAGAATCCCCCGATAATGCGCCAGCGGCGCTCGGGACGCGCTTGCACTTCTTCGGGTGATGCCACGAGGTCGCGAATGCCCACCGGTCGCGGCTCGTTGATGTGACGACCGCGTCCGCGAAAGGGATTCAGTGACACCCACGGACGCCACAACCGTTGGAACCACGACGCTGTCGGGCGATCCCGCCAGGAACCCTTCATCGCCGAGCTCGGATCGCCGACGAACTGACCGCGAGAGCGACGCGAGTCATGGGTCTCGCCAGTAGCAAGAAGGCCACCGTGTTAACCAACATGGAGTCCAGGAGACTCCCCCGCCAGAGTGAGAAATTGAGCACGAAGGCTCCGCCGATGACGAAGAGGAGAGGCGCGAGGAAGCCCGCCGCGGCGGCAATGGCCGGCGTGACCCACAGCGCGGCGGAGTCGAGGTCGCCGACCCCCTCCTTGCCCAAACGTGACGCGCCGTACGCCAGGAACACACCAACGACCGCGCTCAGTCCAAAGGGGGTGGCACTCTGGGCGTCAAAGAGCAATCCGGCGAGCAGACCGGCGAATACCGCGAGAGAGGTCAGCCCGGTGAGTCCCAACGCCACCGGCCAGAGCCACACCAGCATGATCACAGCACCTGCGAAACGCCACTGCGTGAACACCGCGAACTGCACCCCCACCACCATGAGGGTGACCAGAGTGATGAGTCCCCGAGCTTGGGTCACGTGGATGGCTCCCACAGCACCACGTCGAGGTAGGCCAGGTTATTCAGATTCGCGGTGGGCGACAACGTGACCGAGTAACTCGACGCGCCTGGATTGATGAGGAGTTTGGTGACGCGCCCCACCGGCAGGCCGGGCGGGAAGAGTCCCCCTTGCAGGCCGTTGGTCGAGAGCAGACTCCCCACGGCCAGCCCCGCGGTCACCGGAATCTGAGTCACGCTCAGTGGGTTGTTGATTCCCTCTCCCGAGACCAGCACGGAGGTCGCGCCATTGCCAAAGGTTGCTCCCACGACTGAACCAGTGTCGCTGAGCAGTCGCACCAGCGAGGAGTGCGCGGACGTGGCGATGATGCGCCCCACGAGTCCGCCATCGGCCACCACCGGCATGCCGCTCATCACGCCCTCATCTTGACCCTTGTCGATCGTGACGGTGGCCGAAAAGTTCGTCGGCGAAATCGCCGTCACTTGGGCGATCACCGTTCCGAGCGACGACGCCACGGGCACGTGCAGGGCTTGCGAGAGTTGGCGCAACCGCTGCGCGGCCGACGCGTTTTCGTCCGCGCGTAGGGTTGCCTGGCCCAGCAGATACCGCAGTTGCTTGTTCTGGGCTTGCACGTCAGAATAATTGACCATACCGGCCACCATGTGACCAACGGGGCGAGCCACGAAGTCCGCGGCCCACGCAAAGGGGGACACCACCGCACGGGCCGCACTCTTGGCTCCCGCCACCACGCCGCCGGTCACGTAGAGCGTCACAATGATGAGGGTGCCGAGCACTCCCGTGAAGAAGAGTCGACGCCGCGAACGGTCTGAGGCCACGGTTTAGCGCGAAGGCGACGTCTTGAGCATGCGCGAGAAGACATCGAGTTCTTCGAGGCACATGCCCGAGCCCAGGGCGACGCAGTTGAGGGGGTCGTTGGCCACGATGATCGGCATATTCGTCTCCACCTCGAGTCGGGTGGCCAGACCGTTCAACAGCGCTCCCCCACCAGTGAGGACGATGCCCTGTTCCATGAGGTCAGACGAAAGTTCGGGTGGTGTGCGGTCCAAAGTCACTTTGACGGCGTCCACGATGGCCTGCACTGGCTCCTCGATGGCCTGTCGAACCTGTTCGGTGGAGATCACCACGGTCTTGGGCAATCCGGTGACGAGATCTCGTCCGCGGATCTGCGCCTGCATTTCTTGCTGCAGAGGGTACGCCGAGCCCATCTGGATCTTGATCTCCTCGGCCGTGCGTTCTCCGAGCGCGAGTTGGAACTCCTTCTTGACGAAGGCCACTATCGCGTCATCGAGCTCATCGCCACCGACGCGAATGGATTGACTGGTCACGATGCCGCCGAGGGAGATCACCGCCACCTCGGTGGTACCACCTCCGATGTCGACGACCATGTTGCCCGTCGGCTCGTGAATGGGTAGGCCGGCCCCGATCGCTGCGGCCATGGGCTCTTCAATGATGTAGGCCTTGCGCGCGCCGGCGAACTCCGCCGCCTCCATCACCGCACGCTGTTCCACACCGGTGATACCCGAAGGGACACAAATCACCATGCGCGGCTTGGCGAAGCGGCGTTGGTGAACACGGTGGATGAAGTACCGCAGCATCTTCTCGCAAATCTCGAAGTCCGCGATGACGCCGTCCTTCAGGGGACGAATCGCCTGAATGTTGCTCGGAGTGCGACCAATCATCAACTTGGCTTGAGCGCCCACCGCCAGCGGCTTGCCGTCCTTGATGTCGACCGCCACCACGGACGGTTCATTGAGGACAATGCCTCGACCGCGCACGTAGACCAACGTGTTCGCAGTGCCCAGGTCCACCGCCATATCGCGGCCCAGCAGTGAAAAGCGAGAATCAACCATATAGAACCCTTAATGAGAGTCCGACGAGTACTCTCCTACCCCTCTAAGGCTACGACACGGGAGCGTCGCACACCAAACAGGTCTGCCTAGCCTAGGGCGGGAAAGAAGATCGCAATCTCTCGTTGCGCCGAATGCGCCGAATCTGAGCCGTGAATCAGGTTCTGGCTGATCTCCACGCCCAGGTCCCCACGGATGGTGCCCCCAGCCGCCACAGCCGGATTCGTCGGTCCCATCATCGTTCGAACGATCTGCCAGGTGTCTTCGGGCCCTTCGAGCACCATCGACATCACCGGTCCGCGCGTGATGAACGCCACCAGGCCCTCGTAGAACGGTTTACCCACGTGCTCGGCGTAGTGGCGCTCGGCGGTAGCGCGATCCAGAGTGCGAAGTTCGGCCGCCGCCAGACGTAACCCTCGGCGTTCGAAACGACCAATAATCTCTCCGACGAGACCGCGTTCGACGCCGTCGGGCTTGACCAGGACCAGAGTTCTTTCCACGACGGACAAATCTACCAGTCTCAATCGCGGTGGCGAGTTGAGAGGTGCAGCACGTCCGCTCTCACCTGTGCCACGAGGTACAAACTTCCCGCCGCGACGATGAGGTCGTCATCACCCGAGTGCTCGCGAGCGTGCGCCAGGGCCGCGGACACACTCGAGTGCTCGTAGGCCACTCCCCCCGCACGGCGCACGGCCTGGGCGACCACGTGGGCGTCCATGGCCCGCGGAGAATGTGGAGCGGCACAGTGGAATTCGGTGAAGCCGAGGGCCACCAAAGGTTGCACCATGTCGTCCACCTCGCGGCCACTCAACATGCCCAGCACGCAACGACGTTCCCCCTCCACGTGGAAGGCACCGTCCAGGGCGGCACACAGTGCGCGCATCCCCGCGGGATTGTGGGCACCGTCGACGACGATCATCGGGTGGCGACTGAGTAGTTCCATCCGTCCGGGCATGACGGCGTGCGCGAACGTCGAACGCACGACGTCCTCGCCCACGGCCCGTCCCAAGAAAGCCTCCGCGGCGACGAGGGCCGTCGTTGCGTTCACCCCTTGATGGATCCCGTGCAGCGACACGAGGACGTCGTCGTAGTGCGCGAATGGCGTACGCACGGTGATGGCCCGCCCGCCCACGGCCAGGTCATTCCTCTCCAGTTCAAAGGATTCTTCGATCATCCAGAGAGTGGAGCCGAGTTCGCTGACGCGCGCCCGCGCGATTTCCACCACGATGGCGTTGGTAGTGGAGAGGACGGCCGTCGCGCCAGCACGAAAAATGCCCACCTTGTCACGCGCAATGGCCCCGATGCTGTCGCCCAACACCGCCGTGTGATCAAGGTCCACATTGGTCAGCACCGTCACGTCACCATCGACGACATTGGTGGAATCCCACGTCCCCCCGAGCCCCACCTCAACGACGGCGACGTCCACGCCCTCGTCGGAAAAGTGGAGCAACGCCCCCACCGTCAGGAGTTCGAATCTCGTCAGTACGATGCCGCTCACGTGTTCAGCGTCGTAGAGGCGCCCCAACAGTGAGGTGAAGTCATCGTCATCGATCGCCACGCCATTGAGCGCAATACGCTCGTTGAGGGCGTGCAGGTCGGGGCTGGTGAAGGTGCCCACGCGCAGTCCCGTAGCGCACAACAAAGCACTAGTCAGCGTCGTGGTAGTGCCCTTACCGTTGGTACCGGTGATATGCACCACCGGGTAATCACGGTGCGGGTCAGCGAAGAGTGCGAGGGTGTCCTTCACGGACTGCAGCGACGGAAGTTCGCGACGTCCAGGGGCGAGACGTTCGTAATCGACGTGCGATTCCAGCCACGCCAACGCGTCGTCGTACGTGGTCGGGCGCACGACTAACTGGCGCGACGGGTGCGCGTCTTCCTTAATTCATACGTCGGCTCGGCCTCGCGTCGCACGGCGGCCGCGGTGATGACGCAGCGCTCAACGTCACCGCGCGAAGGTACGTCGTACATCGGCTCAAGCAGGACGTTCTCCAATATCGAGCGCAGGCCTCGCGCACCCGTCTGGCGCTCCATGGCCAACTCGGCAATCGCCTCGAGAGCGTCGAGCTCGATCACCAGCTCGACGCCGTCGAGGGCGAGCACCTGTTGGAACTGCTTGACCAATGAGTTCTTGGGTTCGGTGAGGACCTGGATCAGCATGTCGCGATCGAGTTGCTGCACCGCGCCAACGATGGGCAAACGACCAATGAACTCCGGAATCAGGCCGAACTTGACGAGGTCTTCGGGCAACGCGTGGCGAAAGAGCTCGACGTCGCCGTGTCGCTTCGCCTCCACTGGCTGATTGAACCCCATCGACTTCTTACCCAGGCGACGCTCGATGATCTGCTCAAGCCCGGCAAAAGCCCCACCACAAATGAACAAGATGTTCGCGGTATCGATGGTGATGAACTCCTGGTGCGGGTGTTTGCGCCCACCCTGGGGCGGCACGCTCGCGACGGTCCCCTCGAGGATTTTGAGCAAAGCCTGCTGAACCCCCTCACCCGAAACGTCGCGAGTGATCGAGGGGTTCTCCGCCTTACGAGCGATCTTGTCGATCTCGTCGATGTAGATGATGCCGCGTTCGGCCCGCTTCACGTCGAAGTCCGCCGCAGTCAACAACTTGAGCAAGATGTTCTCGACGTCCTCGCCGACATAACCCGCCTCGGTCAGCGCAGTGGCGTCGGCGATGGCGAAGGGAACGTTGAGCATGCGCGCGAGAGTCTGGGCCAAGAACGTCTTGCCACAACCAGTGGGACCGAGAAGCAGTACGTTGGACTTTCCGACCTCGACGTCGTCGTCGTGCAGCGGGCCCGCCTGAATTCGTTTGTAGTGGTTGTAGACCGCGACGGCGAGGATCTTCTTGGCGTCGAGTTGGCCGATGACGAATTCGTCGAGGAACGAGGTGATTTCGCGCGGCGTGGGCAAATCCTCCAGGACGAATTCGGGGCGGTCGCCGAACTCGTCGGCAATGATGTCATTGCACAGATCAATGCACTCGTCGCAGATGTAGACGCTCGGCCCCGCGATGAGTTTCTTCACCTGCTTTTGACCCTTGGCGCAGAAACTGCACTTAATCAGGTCGCTGCTTTCGCCGAACTTCGCCATCGCGCACCTCCTCCGTGCAACATCCTACGAGGCCCCCGCGTGAAAAAGAGGCACCTCTCGCACTACTCCCCACTCTCGAACGTTGCGACCACGCCCTACAGCCGTTGCCGACCGCGAAGTACCGAGCGTCGATCGACCAGAACGCTTCAACCCTGGCGCGATGGGCATCGTTGAAAACCATCGTGAACAGGGATTAACTGCTCACCCCCCGCCTCGAGCACACCGCAAGCTTCCGAGAGCGACCCGTTGAGGTGAGTGGACCCGTTCACCTATGGTCGGGCGAGCAAAACCTCGTCGATGAGTCCGTACTGCACCGCTTCGTCGGCGCCGATGATGTAGTCACGGTCAGTGTCCTTGGCGATCCGCTCGACGCTCTGACCGGTGTCGTGGGCCAGCATCGAATTGAGCATGTCCTTCATACGGAGGATCTCACGTGCTTGGATCTCAATGTCCGAGGCCTGACCCCCCACTCCACCCCAGGGCTGGTGCAGCAAGACGCGCGCGTGGGGCAGGGCGAATCGTTTGCCCTTGGTCCCCGCCGCGAGGAGCACCGCGGCCGCCGAAGCCGCCTGGCCGAAACAGAAGGTCGACACGTCGGGCTTGATGTACTTCAGAGTGTCATAGATCGCCAGTAAGCCCGTGATGTCGCCGCCCGGAGAATTGATGTAGAGACTGATGTCCTTATCGGGGTCCTCGGACTCCAAGAACAACATCTGTGCACAAATCAAGTTGGCAATGGTGTCGTCGATGGGGGTTCCTAAGAAGATGATGCGCTCACGCAATAAACGACTGTAGAGGTCGTAGGCACGCTCGCCCCGACTCGAGGACTCGACCACGGTGGGCACGAGGTAGTTCTGGGCACGGAAGTTGTCAATCACGTTGCTACCTTATTCGTCGATCTCGGTGGACTGGTCCTCGCGCAGCAACTCGCGGTCGATCACGATACCCAAGTGGTCGACAAACGTCACGTGTTCACTGAGCCACTTATTGGCCTTAATCTTGGCGACTTCGGCCTCGAAGGCTACAACGCGACCAGTTTTATACAAATTCTCTCGCAGAGTAGTCGCCGACAGGCTCATGGCCTCGGCGGTCTTCTCCAATTCCTCGTCGATCTCGGCCTCACTCGCCTCGAGCCCCTCGGCCTTCACGAGGGCACGCAGCGCCAAGTCGATCTTCACCGCGCGTTCCGCATCGGTCCGCACCGCCGCCAACAACTGGTCTGGGGTTTGAGCGGTGGCCTGCAGAAATTGTTCAAAGCTCATTTTCTGCTGGGAGAGTCGATGACCCAAGTCGTGCATGCGGTCATTCGCCTCGGCGTCCACGAGGACCTCGGGGACCACGTCGTCGCCGACGAGCTCGCCCAGGGCCACCAGCATCGCGTCACGCTGCGACATCTGTGCTTCGACGACCTTCATCTTGCTCATCTGGGCGAAGACGGCGTCGCGCATCTCATCGACGGTGGGCCAATCAGTGTTCTCCTGCACCCATTCGTCCGTGAGTTCGGGCAAGATTCGTTCCTTCACCTGCTTGAGCTGCATGGTGTAGACGACACTCTGACCGACGCCGGCACTTGCCGTGACCACCAACTCCTCGCCCGCTCGCAGTCCGAGGATGAGTTCATCCACCTCTGGCGCGATCGATCCGGACCCCACCGTGTACATGAAGTCACTCATCTCGAGAGGTTCGGCCTCCGAGGAAGGCTGCTCGGCGCGAATATCCATATTCACCAGGTCTCCCCCGATGATGGGGCGATCGACGTCCTCGAGAACCGCGTCCGTCTCGCGGAAGCGGTTGATCTGGGCCTCGATCTCGTCGTCACCGACCACGGGTGAGGGAATCGTTACGCGCAGCGACTCGTACCCCGAAACCGAGACGTCGGGTCGAACCTCAACGTCGGCTTCGAAGGTCAACTGCCCCTCCTCCTCGCCTCCAGTGATCGTGACGTCGGGCTGACCAATGGGGTCGACCATGGTCTCGGAGATTGCCCGTGCATAGAAGTCGGACAACGATTCACGTATGGCCTCGGCGCGCAGGACCGCCGGACCGCCGATGTTGGCGACGAGGACCTGTCGAGGGACCTTGCCCTTTCGGAAACCCTTGACGTTGACTTGCTTTGCCAAACTCTTCGCCGCGGCGTCAAGTGCCTCGTTCATCTCGGCGTCGTCGACTTCGACGACGAGCTTGATTCGGTTGTTTTCCAGGGTGGAGGATGTAGCGCGCATAAGGGTGACAGCCTACCGCTACTGGCGCTCTCCCCGATGCGCCTAGGGCATCACATTGAGCGATTCAGCCAGTCGCCAGGCCAGGTCGCGATCGCCTCGCAAGTCCGTGGCCGAGGCGCGCACGAAGGCCTCTGCGTTGATCCGCCCCGACATCCGGCGCCAGAACAAGGCCACCGCCGTGGTCACTTCGACGAGCGGCACCTCCTCCGTACTCGACACCGCCGCACCCCGGCCACCACGAACCTGCACCTGGATGCTTCGCCCCAAGCGCCCCACCAAATTGATCCGCAGCAACCCGCCTTCGGGAGCGGCCACCAATTTGGCCCAGACGTAGGGCAACGCCGCCTCGAAGCGATTGACCACGATCTCCTCACCCAATCCGTGGTCATCCGTCGGCTCGAGCAGGGCGTCGTGGACGTCTTGGAGGTGAATCCAACTATCCAGGACTCGCATCTCTTGAAACTGGTGCAGTGGTCGCGGCCCGTCGGGACTCCACGAATCGATCGCCCACTGCGCCGGACTCAGCGATCGAAGCCGCAGGATCGTCGCACTCGTGGCGTCACGAAAATCAGCGAGGACCTCGACCATGGCGAGATGTCGCCGACTCGCAACGAAGGCCTCGTTCATCTCGCCCAGGGAATTCCTCACGTACTGGGGCCAGGGGCCAGTGGCGTCAGGCACCGTTGAACCGGCGAGGAACAGTTCGGTGCCGGTAATGTGGTTCACCACGTCGCGAACGCTCCAGCCGGGACAGGGGGTCAAGGCGTCGAAATCACGTTCGCCCCGACCCCGGAGAGTTTGAGCGAACTCCGACCACGTGTGCTCGAGTGCATCAACAATCCAGTCGTAGGCCACGGCCCCCCTTCAGTCGCTCTCACCGAGACTAGGAGCGAATGTGTGATGATGGTGGAACGGGAAGTAGCGCAGCTTGGTTAGCGCGCCTGGTTTGGGACCAGGAGGCCGCGGGTTCGAATCCCGCCTTCCCGACTCCGTGCGTCGGGCGAACTTCGCTGCACACTGCGTGCTGATCAGGTTTTCTTCCGCGACACCAGAAGACTCATCAGGGCGAAGAAGATACCCACGGTGAAGATGACCGTGCCGAAGACGAACACTTGCGGCGGCGTTCCCACTCGCGACGCGCCATAGACCCACACCGGGAAGGGCACACTGGAACCACTGACGAAATTGGAAGTGACGAAGTCGTCAATTGACAAGGCGAACGCCATGAGCGCGCCCGCGATGACGCCGGGCATGATCAATGGCAACGTCACCAGCCGAAAGGTCGCCAGCGGGTTAGCACCGAGATCGTAGGACGCTTCTTCCAGGGCCACGTCGAAACCCGACAGGCGCGCGCGCACCGTTACGGTCACGTAGGCGATCGAGAACATCACGTGAGCCAGAACCAGGGTGAAAAAACCTCTGGCCACGTTGAAGGTGACGAAGAGTCCGAGCAGGGACGCACCCATGACGATCTCGGGGGCGGCGATGTTGAGAAAGAGCACCTGCTCGAATCCCGCCTTGCCGCGGAATCGCTTGCCTCGATATCGCACGAGGGCGATTGCGAGGAGGGTGCCCAGAGCGGTCGCGATCACGGTGCTCACGATGGCCAGTCGAAGCGACAACCAGAAGGCTGACGTCAGGCCCGGGATATTGCTCCATTGTCGATACCACTGCCACGTGAAGCCGTTCCAGGTAAAACTCACGAGCTGGAGCCCCGACGTCACGCGATTGAAACTGTAAATAACCATCACGGCAATAGGAAAAACGAGATACGCGATCACTAGCCACGAATAGGTGGGCAGGAGGAAGCGTCCCCAATGCCGGGGTCGTCGCGACTCACCACCACTCACCGGCGCGGTGACGTCCACAGCACTCACGTCCGTGCTCATAGGTACTCCTCGATCGTGCGTGAACCTAGTAGTCGCGCGTAGAGCCAGATCCCCAGCAAGGAGATGACGAGCAGCACCGCGGACAAGGAGGCCCCCCCGGCGTAGTCGGAATCGATCAGGAAGAGGTTCTGGATCACGGTTCCAATCATGGTATTGGACGTGCCACCCAGAATCTCTTGATTCACGTAGTCACCGAAAGCCGGAATGAAGGTCAGGAGGAAGGCCGCGAAAATACCGGGGATCGCCAGGGGAAGAATCACGCGCATGAAAGTCACCCGACGAGTGGCGTACAGGTCGTTCGCAGCATTCAAGACGCGACGGTCAATACGCTCGAGCGCGACGTAGAGAGGTAACGCCGTAAAGGGAAGGTAGTTATACGCCAGACCCGCAACGACCGCGAGCCCGGTACCGAGCACGTGAAAACTCGACGGCACCAGGTGATTACCCCTGAGGAACGTCAGCACCACACCGTTGTCGGACAAGATGAATTCCCACACCAAGGTCCGGATGATGAATGAGACGAAGAACGGCACCAGCAACATGATGAGAAAGAAGTTCTTGCGACGACCGCCATAGAAAGCGATCCAGTAGGCGATGGGAAAAGAGATCACCAGATCGATCAAGGTGGCGACGAACGCGAAGATCAAACTCGTCACGAATTGCCCGCGGTACTGATTCACCACGTGTGGCAACTCGCCCCACTGCCACGTCATCACGCACGCACCTGACGCGGGACTGCACGTCTTGAGCGTGATCGACAGCATGATCAGCAGCGGCACGACGAAGAGCAGCAAGAGCCACAACCCCGCCGGGAGGCTCAAGAGGTAGGGGGCGAGCCCCCTACTCCACGCCCCGTGTCGCCGGGGCGAACTCATGCCCCCTGGATGATCGGCAAGAACAAGTTGTTCCAGGCGTCGATCTCGGCCTGGTCCTTGAAGTTGTAGTAGGACTTGGACGCCTTGACACGCTCCGGCGAGGGAAAGACGATGGTCGAATCTGCGGTCACCGACGTGGGTAGGCCAATGGACGAATTCATCGAGGCCAACGCCGCCTTGTTCCAGCCAGTGGGATGCAGAAGTTGCTGCTTGGCGGCGGGGACCGGGCAAATGTAGTCGTTGTAGTACTCCACCACGGATTGCACTTCGGGATCGTAGAAGTAGTCCATCAGCGTCATCGCGTCGAGAGGGTTCTGAGAGTACTTGGGGATGCACATGTTGTCCGTCCACAACAAGGCGCCCTCCTCGGGCAGCAACAGGGTCAGATCCTTGTACTTACTGTTGAGATCGGCCTGGAAGATGTCGCCGGAATAGCACATCGACACGATGATGTCACCGTTCTTGAGGTGCTGGATGTAACTCTGGTCGTAATACGCCGCCACGATACCGTCGGACTTCTGCTGCTTCAACTTCTTAGCGGCCTTCGCCCAGTCGGATTCGGTCGACGACGCGGGTTCGACTCCCACGGCGAGCAGTCCGACGCTGCCGAGCTCGAAGGGGTCTGACAGCATGCCCACCTTGCCCGCGTACTTCTTGTCGAAGAGTATCTCAATACTCTTTCCGGGGTCCTTGACTTGCTGATTGTTGTAACCCACCGCCGTCCAACCCGACTGCCACGCCATCGTGTACTTGTTACCCGGGTCCCAATTCGGACTCTTGATGAGGGGACCGGCGTACTTGTTGTAGTTGGTCTTGAGCGATTCGTCCAGCGGAATCAACCAACCCAAATCAATCAAGTAGCCCAATTGAGGATTGTTGTTGGTCATCACCACAATGTCGTAGCCGCTGTATTGACCCGCCGCGAGCGAGGGGCGAATCTTCTGGTAGAACGACGCGTTGTCCTGGATTACTTCGAAGTAATTGACTTTGATACCAGTCGTTGCGGTGAAGTGTTCCAGGGTCGGGTGCTTGCCGTTCAGCAAGTCGATGTAGTAGGGCCAGTTGGCGAAGTTGACGACGTGGTTCAACTTCTGGGCCTGCCACCACTCGCTCGAGCCCACGACCTTGGCCGACGACTTCGGAGTACTCGGGGAGCCGCACGCCGCCAGGATCAGCGACGCCAGTCCCACGCCCGACAGGCTCAGCGTCTGGCGT
>JARCRU010000102.1 GCA_029850535.1 Actinomycetota bacterium
GCCAGAGCCAGCCCCAACTCTTCGCTCACTGGTATCTACTCCCATCCACTTTCATCCGACCTGCAAGAGCCGGATGAATTGAGAGATTCACGTACGGTTCCGTGAGAGCCGGGGGGTGAGATTCCCCCCGGCTACTCGACTTAAGGAAAAGCCTTGGAGCGGGCGACGATAATCGAACTCGCGTACTCAGCTTGGGAAGGTCAACAAGTCAGAAAGTCGCCTCAAGCGAAACTTGTGACCACACGCAGGTTCCCTTCAATGGCTTTCGATTGCGAATCGTTTTGGGCACCTCGTGGGCACCTCTTGCGGAGTACCCTCGAGTAGGACATGACCTAGCTACCAATCAAGTCAAACGGGCCCTCTTCAGACTTCAATGATTCGTCCCAGTAGCGCTTGGATTCGAGTGGTCGTTTGACCCCTCGCCTCTGGCGACAGGTTGCGAACAATGACTGACAGAGAAGTTCCTCCACGTCCAAGTTCCCGATGAAGAAGACTTCGAATCTGGGCCAAGTCCGGCCCGTCGAAGTCAGCGGCGATGATTCCATCAGCGTTCGCCACCTCTAGGCACCTCCACAAATCCGTTGCGTCTCGATCTTCGTTCCTGACTCTGCGGGCACCTGCCTTCAGAAGGATCATGCTCTTCGAATCTGGTAGCACCACCCGGGCGTTGAGATGTTCTCCACTCGTCAAAACGAACTCTGCGTCGATCACGCACGGTTCGGCCAGGAACGCTTCGGCCAGTCTCGTCAACTTCAGTGGTGTTTACTTCACCGACCTGCCTCGAAGTCCGCGCGCGTGACGTGTACGCGGGGATAAGGAGGTCAACAGTGGCTGTCCGCACATCATCGACTCGACGCTCCCAACGATTTCCCTCAGTCTTGGTGTATCCGCGCTTCTCGATCTCCTTGACCAAATGCCCTTCGGTGAGAACTCGAGGGGGCACGCCGTAGTCGGCATCGCCCGTGCTACGGATCGGGATGTCGACTCCCGTACGAAGAACGTGGAGCATCACGGCGATGCCACCCACCACTCGATATCCGAACTCGAGTTCCGCATCATGCATGGCCTCGGCCACGTCAGCAATAGCGATCAAACCGCCATCAGTAGCCAGGGATTCACTGAGCAACAGAATCTGACGAGACGGAATCTTGGGAGCCCGTGGGAATGAATTCTCTGCCTTGGTCAGATCATCGTCCGCAATTGGAACAACTCGAGACTCTTCGAAGGGTCCATCACCCGAGCGGTCCCGCTCTCCAGAGTCACCCATGATGGGTATTCGCTGTCTGCATTATCCCAGCGCGCCAAGTAGTCGTTCGGCTGCTTCGAGCCGGTCTTCGCCGCCGAGATCGTAGAGGTCCCATACCTGTTGAACAGGGTGAGCAACTGGAATGTCGAGCCGACTGACCGGCCACGATTCGAGTAGCAATTCATCTGACACCTGGCGAACAAGAATCGTGGCTTCACCTCGGGCCATCGCCGGCACGAACTCACTGGGTGCGAGATCGAGTGATGCGTTGGTGTAAATCACCGTCAACGTCGGCGTTCGCCACGGTGCAATGAGGTCTGGTGCCAGGTCGGCACTTACCGCAATGCGAACCTTTTGTCGATGTGCAGCCTCGACGACCTTACGAGTCTGCACGTATGCCGGGTCGAGGCCGTAGAGAAGCGACTCTGAAACCATAAAGGGCCGGTGGTGCGCCACGTAGAGATCGACCATTCGACGGCGCTGTTTGGAGTCGTGGAGACGCTCGACATCGACGCCGTGGCGAACTAGGAGCTGAAGGATCTGAGATATTCGCGGTTGGCTGACCTTCAGGTCTCGAGCCAGCCCGACCTGATTGACTGGTTCAGTGGCCACCACCAGACGGCGCACGAGTTGTGACGTTACTGGGCCCCATCTGCGCACTCTGGACTGGGTTTTCATCACCA
This sequence comes from Actinomycetota bacterium, assembly GCA_029850535.1. Lineage (GTDB taxonomy): Bacteria > Actinomycetota > Acidimicrobiia > Acidimicrobiales > RAAP-2 > RAAP-2. The sequence continues at coordinate 1,930 of JARCRU010000102.1, forward strand.
TTGTGGTCTAAGTATAAGTGTTCTACCCCCAACTAGCAAGAACACTTATACCCACTGCCGCTGCAAAGCTCAATGCCGCCGTGGCTCTCAAGGGACGGCTAAGGAAGACGCTGAATTGGAAGACGCCCGCCGAAGCACTCGACGAACTCCTAGTCTCAGCTCAGGTTGTTGTTGTAAGCAACCCTTGAACCTGTTGACTTGCGCAATCTAATCGAGATGCTATTCCTGGGAAACTCGGGGTGGGAGCGCTAGCCCAACTTTGGAATAGGCCCGCGTTCGATTGGCGTTACAGCAACCAGGAAACCGGTGAAGCAGAAATTGAAGCTCACGTTAGGGCGGTATAGCGACCCATAGCGGCTCGCGAGTACTGGGAGTAAGACGTTGGCAGTTCTCGTTGTGCAGGCGGTACCGCTGGGATCTTGCTGATTCGAAGCGTTACTGAAGTCAATGGCGAAGGACGCCGTGGCTCCGGGACTCAGAGTAACGAGGCGTGGTGCAACGGCTGCGAAGATGCCACCACCACCGTGGCTAACACGAAGAGTCTTCCCACCGAAGGATTGGGGAGAAAAAGTGATGTGCGGATAGCCGACGAGATGGCACGCAGAGTGGCCGATGTTGACGACGTAGAAGGGAATGCCGTGGTTACCGGCGGCATCGTACGCTCCCGACGGTGAGGCAGTGACGACGTCGAGCTGGCCGTATGAGCAGGTGCGAGGCTGGGATGACGCCGAACCAAATAAAGATGCACGGATCATCAGCGATACGATCAGTGCCATGAAAACGATGCCCGCGATGAAGAGCAGACGTGACATGGACGTGACTCTGCGACGAGGCAACGTTTGACTACCCTGCGCTCTTGCGGCCATGACAAGAGAATAGAGAACGCGACATTGAATGCGACTCGAGCCGGTGCGCGACACCACACATCCAATTGTCGGCCCGACGCAACTGGAGTGCAAACTGAAAACTCTTGTAATCATTGGGTTGTAGACGAAAAGCATTGGAGCGGGCGACGAGAATCAAACTCGCGTTCTCAGCTTGGGAAGTTGAGGCATGACAAAGGCATAACCCTAAGTAACTCCTGATCGAGAATGATTTCATATTTCACCACTCTCGTTACTCCGCATTTGGGCACTTCGTGGGCCCCTAAGGATTGACGGGCAGAGTCGATGCGCATGATGACTCCTGGTGCAGTGTCAGGGAGCGCTTTCTACTCTCCGATTGAATTGACGATGTCTCATTCGCCGAGTGCGCCCGACTGGCAACGCCGAGTCCCACGGTGGTCGACTCGCGGCAGTTCAAGGTAGTGGAGTGGCCAGGGATAGCGACTTTTGGCCCTATCGCAATGCCCGGTAATCACCTTGACTGGGAGTCAGAATATGTTCGAATACGGGGCTTCTATGGATGAGACTTTGGTTGACACCAGTCAGGCAGTGGAGATTGCACCCCGAGTGTGGTGGGTCTCTTCGATGTTGCCTCACGACAATTTTCAGTGTCATACCTATCTGATTGAACAGGGTGACCAGTCGGTTGTCATCGATCCGGGGTCCGCGTTGATCGACGACGAGATCATCAAGAACATTGACGTCGTGGTGGGTCTGCGCAATGTTCGTTGGCTGGTGTGCTCTCACGCCGACCCCGACATCCTGGGCGCCCTACCGAAGATGATCGAGAGGGGTCTGCACCCCGACGCACGGCTCGTGACCCATTGGCGCGATGAAGCACTCATTGTCCACAGCGGATTGGCCCTCCCGTACTGGCGCATTGAGGAGCACGACTGGCAACTCGAGCTCGAGGACCGCACGCTCCAGTTCGTGTTCACCCCGTACCTGCACTTCGCCGGAGCGTTCGGCACCTTCGATCCCGTCTCGGGCACGCTGTTCTCCTCGGACCTCTTCGGTGGCTTCACCGACGACAAGTCGCTCTACGCGTCATCAGTCGAATACTTCGAGGCCATGCGGGCCTTCCACGAGCACTACATGCCCAACCGCGAGATTCTCGACCACGTCATCCAGGAACTACGCAAATTGCCGATCCACCAAATCGCTCCGCAACACGGCCAGATCATTTCCGAGGGTCTGGTCGCGCCCATTATGGATCTCCTCGAGAAGCTCGAGTGCGGCATCTATCTGCTCGCGCGCGAGGACCCCGGTCTCGCCTTCCTCCTCGCGGCCAACGAGACGTTGCATCAAGTGATGGACACACTGGTGAAGGAGCAGCACTTCTCGATCGTCGCCACGTATCTGGACGGACTCGCGAAGTTGTCGTTGGGCGCCGACTACCTCGAATTCTGGTCGATCGTCGATGACGTCGTCCTTCAATTCGATCAGAGCGACGGTTTCACTGGTCACGTGGCGTTGCTGCCATCGGACATCGAAGCCGCGATGTCCAGTCCCGCCACGTCACCGAACCCGATGATCGTGTTCGCACTGAAATCGACCGACTCACTCGAGGTCAACGGGGCCATGGTGATGAGATTTCGTGAGCCGCACGAATTCGACGAGGCGACATCGGGGATTCTCCTCCAGATTGTCAGTCTGGTCGAAGTGGGCCTGGAGCGTGAATCATTGTTTCGCTCGATGGAGATGCAACGCACCTCCTGGCAGGCCCGAGCGGTGCATGATCCCTTGACCGGCCTCTTGAATCGCGCATCGTTGGAGGACACGGAGCGTCGACTAGTGGTCTGTCTCTGAATTAACTAAGGCCAATTTCGTTCGGCCCCGCTTGACCTTGGTAATGATCTCGTCGGCGGGCTTCTTCCAGATGAACGGTTGAGGATCTTCGTTCCATTTCTCGGTCCAGACTCCGATCGCGTCTGTCAGCTGAGCGACCGACGAGAACGTTCCCTTCTTCAAGCGACGGTTAGTGAGCTGGCTGAACCAACTCTCGACGAGATTGAGCCACGACGAACTGGTCGGCGTGAAGTGCAGGTGCCAGCGAGCACGCTGGGGATGCGCGAGCCAGGTCGCGATTGGTGCAGCCTTGTGCGCTGAGAGGTTGTCGAGCACGACGTGGACATCGAGTTCCTTCGACACGCTCGCGTCAATGAATTTGAAGAAGTCGAGCACCTCTTTCGACGAGTGTCTCGCCTTGGTGTCGTGAAGCACCTCGCCCGTCGCCACGTTCATCGCGGCGAAGAGATCGGTCGTGCCGTTTCGTTTGTAGTCGTGGGTCATGGTGGCACCTCGCCCCTTCTTCATGGGCAGCGACGGTTGCGTGCGGTCGAGGGCCTGCACCTGAGTCTTCTCATCAAAACTAAAGACCACCGCCCGCTCGGGCGGGTTCATGTAGAGCCCCACCACGTCGACCAGCTTCTCTTCGAAGTGCGGATCCGTCGAGACCTTGAAGGTGTCGGTTTTCCACGGCTTGAGACCGTGGTCCTTCCAGATGCGCGCCACGGTGACGTGACTGATGTTCATGTGCTTGGCCAACGACCTCGTGCTCCACTGGGTCGAGCCGTCCTCGGGCAACTCGTTCATCGTGAGGGCCACCACTTGCGCGACGGTGCCCTCGGGCAACGAGGGTTTGCGCCCTCGACCCGGGGCGACCTTCCCAACGCCGGCGACACCCTCCTCTTCGAAACGTCGTCGCCACATTCGCACTGAGTTGGGATTCACGTTCACCAATTCGGCAATCTCATTGTTGGCCACACCATCAGCTGCCAACAGCAACGCGCGAGCGCGTAGCACCGGTCGATGCGCCATCGTTCGTGACCTCGCGAACTTCTCGAGCATTGATCGCTCATCGTCGGTGAGGGGCAGAGGGGGCGCGGCCAGGGAGTGGGTCATGGACCCACTTTAGTCCCCTTAGTTATTTAATTAACGGACCACTAGTGGCGCTCGACGACCTCAACGAGGTTCCACACTTGGCCGCATTGATGGTGGACATCGACTTCTTCAAGAAGATCAACGATACCTTTGGTCACCCCGCGGGAGACCGGGTGCTCGAACGGGTGGCTCGGGCCATCACCGCTAGCACCAGGTCGAACGATATGGCCTTTCGTTACGGAGGAGAAGAGTTCTTGGTTCTCCTCTCTCAAGTGGAGGCGGCGACCGCGGTAGAGGCAGCAGAGAGGATCCGCGCCCACTTGCGAACGTCGATGGGCGCCGGTCCCGAGGTCAAGGTGAGCATCGGCGTGGCGGTGCGCAACGTCGATGAAGGTGCCTCAGCGCTGGTGGAAAGAGCTGACGCCGCGCTGTATCGAGCCAAGTCCAATGGGAGAGATCAAGTGTTCGTATCGAAGGTTGCTTCACCCGAACGTGAACTGAGAGGTTGTGAAGATGGTTGAAGACGTCTGTCCCACCCGACTGATTAAATGCTCGGATTGCGGGCGGCTTTTGATAGACCACGCTGCGAAGTGCGGGCAGTGTGGTCAGTACCTGGTGACGCACCGGCCTGAGTTCGAATCGGAGCTCATCGGCATGGCCCAACGCAACGCGGAAGCGCTGAAGGCTACGGCGCTTTCGGTCGCCTGGACCTTGGAGGCGACGGCGGCCATTGCGGCCAACGTTTTGCTAAGCGACGCCGCCAACGGTGCATCCCAAGCTCAGAAGGACGCAGCTGTGACTGCCGCTGCGGCGATGAAGCAACTGGCGGCGGTCACTGCCAAGGGACTACGCGCGACCGCGGAGAGCACTGCGATAATTCTGAAGGCCGCTACACCAATGCTTTCTATCGAGGTGCTGGACGAGGCCGCGAGAGTGATCGCGGACGCCCTCGAGAAGACCGGGCTGGCGACGGCGTCGGCCCTGCGGGCGACGGCGGAAGTGGAGTCGAGTCTCCGGCGCGAGTCGCCGTGAGTGCCGTACTGCTGCGCGCGTCAGGCGAAGTCGGAATGGTCTACCGGCCTTGAGTGACCACGAATTTTCTCCGCCGCTGGTGAGCGCGTGTGTCGACGATCCGGTCCCGGTGACCGTGAACAACCTGAGTTATCAGTCTGATGTTGGTGGGACCTGCGGGTGCGAAAGGAGATTCCAGTGACCGAGAGTCCTTCGAGTGGCGATCCGCGCGCCGCGCTGAGCGCGCGGATTCGCTCCGATGAGTTCATCGACCGTGTCCAAACCGGCATCATTGTCTACGACGCCGACGGCGTGGCCTTCAGATGGAACCAGGCGGCTACGAAGTTGCTCGGACTCACGCCCGAGGAATGGAAAGACCATAGGCCTTTCGACATGCCCTTTTCGGCCGTGGGTGATGACGGCTGCGCGCTGCGCGCTGATCAGTTTCCGTCGGCAATCGTGCTGCGTACCGGCCAGCCTTGTCTCGACGTGATCATCGGAGTTAACGTTCCCGGGCGGCGCCGACGATGGATGTCGATGGATGGCTACCCCCTCTTCATCGGCGGCGAGACCAAGGGTGCGACCGTCTGGTTCGACGAGGTGACGGACCTGCACCGAGAGCATCAATCCCTGCGCCTGATCAACCAAGTGAACCGGTTCGTGATCTCGCCGAAGAAGGGCGTCGACCCGCTGCAAAGTGTCTGCGACGCCCTCGTCAAGGACGGCGCCTACCCACTGGCTTGGATCGGCATCGAAACCAGCGAGGTGTCGGGAGCGATAGACATCGCCTACGCCGCGGGGGCCACCGAGTACCTGCGGGACATGACGGTCTCCTCGAATGAGTCTGACGCCAACGGGCGTGGTCCCGTCGGCACGGCTCTGCGCTCAGGCATGAGTCAAGTGGCGGGCGACCTGGCCAGTCACTCCTTTTTTGGACCCTGGCGGGAGCGCGCCGCCAGTTTGAACCTTCGCTCATGCGTGGCGATTCCCTTCGCGCCGGGGGGGAAGAAGGCGATCCTGTGCGTCTACGCCAACTTCGAGTACGCCTTTGACGCTGCCGTCGTCACGAGCAAGGAGGCAATCGCGCGCGAGATCGAGTTCGCCGTCTCGCAACTGCGCACCAGGAACCAACTCGAAGAGTCCCTGAATGGGACGCTTCTCTCCCTGGGTGCCCTGACCGAGACTCGCGACCCCTACACCGCGGGTCATCAAACACGGGTTGGTTCCCTCGGCGCGGCGATCGCCGAGCGACTAGGTCTGGACGCCAAAATGGTGATGCTCGTTCGCCAGGCCGGCGGCGTCCACGACGTCGGTAAGATTGCCATTCCCGCGGAGATCCTCACCCGTCCCGGTCGCCTCACGGCCCTCGAATTCGAGATGATCAAGAGTCACACCACGGTCGGATACGAGATCCTGGTGAAGGCGTCGCTGCCGTGGCCGATCGCCGACGTTGCCCTGTCGCACCACGAACGACTGGACGGTTCGGGCTATCCCGCGGGTCTCGTCGATCAGGACATCATCTTGCCCGCGAGGATCATCGCGGTGGCCGACGTTGTCGAGGCGATCGCGCACTTTCGCCCCTACCGGCCGGCCCTCGGTATTGACGCGGGTCTCGTGGAGGTCATCAAGGGAGCAGGAAGGCTGTTCGACCGAGACGTGGTCGAAAGTTGCCGCGCCGTGTTCGAATCCGGATTCAACTTTGAATCGATTGCGGCCACCGACGTCCGGACGTTCTCCTGACGTGAGGTCGAGGTGGAGATGGAGGGATGTGGACACGGCGGCTCGATTCGGTCCTGGTGCGACCACGGCGTCGCTGGCCGTGGTCGGAAGTTCGAGGCGGCGGTGCCCGGGGTACGCGCACAACTGGCTGACGCCAAGAACGTCATCGGAGAGAGATTGCGGGCAACCACTGGGTGCCCCATCGTCGCCTGGTGTTCGCACTGTCCTAATCGTGGTTGTACGCTGCACGAAGTTCCGGTTGGCTTCCTGCGGGTCTTTCGGTTGAAGCCCTCGACTGACGTAAAGAAATGTTACGCATCAGGTTCCCGTTCGAGGTCTGATTTCCAATAATGCTCCCTCGCCACTGGGCCGCGGGCGCGCAGCGCCAAGGGGCCCGGGGGGCCAAGGAATGATCACAAAATCAATCCCTCGGCACCATTGACGACACGTTGTTTGATTTCGACTCGAAGAATCCTTCGGGCGTCGATCGGCAAGTGCTTCCAAATTCCTGTCCCGGGATCGAAATGTTGATCTCTTGAGCCATCGTCCTCGACGTGCGTCGAGACGACGCGAATCGGTGAATGACGCCAGATCGCAATGGTCGTGTCAAAGATTTGTACGCGGGAGATGTGTCCGTCAATATCCGTGAGTGACCGTGGCTGTCCTGTTACGAAATTGT
>JARCRU010000103.1 GCA_029850535.1 Actinomycetota bacterium
CTCGAGGGCGTTGGTGCGACAAGCCCCCACCCCGAGCAGGCGCGAGGCGAAGGCCTCGTCGGTGCCGCGCAGTTTCGGTCGCTCCAGGGTGACCGCGCCGGCAGTCGTCTTCAGGGTCACCGGGCAGTAGCCGTTGCGCGAACCCTCGCGGCCTCGCATCCCGCGCTGGTAGCGCTCGGCCCAGGAACTCGGTGATCTCGGCGTCAAGGGCACTCTGGAGCAACAAGCGCAACCCGAGGCGGGCCACCTGCTCGAGGACGTCACCGAGGTCCTGGTCGGATGAAAATAGTTGGTCAATCTCAGCGCGGACGCGCTCGATGGGGGATACTCGTTTGGTCACGGGTGCGGGTTTCCCTTCGTTGCTTATCTGGCTTGAAAGGAACCTACGCCCGTTTCACTTTTACACCGGGGACTGGACACGACCATGAGGGTTCGTCAGAGGGAGAGTACGAATCTAGATCGTTGTCCTACGGAGTAAAGTCCAACAATCACTTGGCCTCTGACCGGTGGACCTTGAGGGACACAATAAGAACCGCGACAACGCGATTGCCATCGTCGGTGAAAGGGAAGGTGGCGGTCGTCGATCGCTTCGCTCCCTTCGCAGTTCACAGATGAACTTGCCAACTGGCCCCAATTAGGTTAAAATATTGACCAATGACGGAGTCGATGGCATTTTCTGACGCGAAGGCACACTTGTCGGAGTTGGCCGAACGAGTTGAGCGCGAACACGAACGCTTCTTGGTGACGCGCAACGGACGACCATCGTTCGTACTCGTCAGCCCGGACGATCTTGATTCGCTCGAAGAGACGCTCGACGTCCTGAAGGACGGCGAACTTTACGCCTCGCTTGAGATATCGCGAGCCGAATTAGCACGTGGCGAGACCCTTCCCCTGCCCGAAGGGGGAACGGCCCGACCCCGTGTATGAAATCAGAATCACGCCTGAAGGTCTTCGCCACCTCAACCATCTCCCCGCCAAAATTCATGACGCCGCGCTCAGCGCGCTGACGGGGACGATTAGAGAAAACCCGCAACGACTCGGCAAAAAGTTGGTCGGGGATCTCGACGGGCTGTACTCGGCACGTCGGGGCGATTACAGAATCATCTACGAGATTGTTGACGACCCCAAGACCGTGGTCGTACATCGGATTCAACACCGCGCCGACGTGTACCGGAACCACTGACGATAGCAATCGCCTAGTTCCAGAGAGAGCAACCGATGGCGAAGGCAATCGATCAACGTCACCGATATTCGCGGTTCGCGCAATCGAAATTTGTGGACCTTGGGTCACACAATAAGAACCGGCCCGCCACGGGTTTCTTATTTACGCTATAATTCTGTACATGACAACGTTACCTATTGCGGATGCTCGGGCTCAATTATCCAAATTGGTCGACGAAGCCAGTTCCACCCACGAACGAATCGAAATCACCAAGAATGGGCGCCGAGCCGCCGTACTGATGGGTGTTGACGATTACGACGCGATGCGCGAGACGATTGCCGTGTTGTCCGACTCAGCCCTTCTACTGGCTCACGAGATAGGCATTCGAGAGCTTGCTACAGACGACACCGTCAACGCCGATCAGTTGGCGCAGGCAATGAAGAACGTCGGTCGCAGTGTCGACACCAAATAAAGGTGACTTCAACTTAAAAGTCGCCCGGTCAGCAGCATTGGCACTTACCGACGTACTGCCCGAGAAAATTGCACGTGCGGTGTACGAATTCATCACGGGTCCCTTACTAGAGAATCCACATCGTGTTGGCAAACCCCTTGGTCCACCGTTGGCGCCGGCGTACTCAGCGCGCCGCGGCGACTATCGGGTCCTGTACTTCATTGATGACGCCACGCGTACGGTGAAGGTCACCGCGATCAGACATCGCGCAGACGCGTATCGGTCGTAAACCACTGAGGTGGATCGCCGCCATGCCCGAACGGTTCGCGCAAACCGATTTTGTGGACCTTGAGTCACACAATAAGAACCGGATCTCATCGGTCTCCGAGCCCAAGATCAATCTGGGCGCCCCCCATTCGATTTGACCTGGTTGAATGGGGCAAGTTGAACCGACGAAGTCGTTGTCCTGTCCGCTTGAACTCGCCGGGAGTCACTCCAAGGATGTAATTGTCTGTTGCGGAAACGTTTCAAGGATGCCGCCTCGAACAGCGATAGTAGCGGCAGCGATTAAGAACACACCACTCCCTACATCGCAGACGTACGCCACTGACCATGAGCGCGCAGCGATTCCGACGAACAACATTCCAATCGGCGCTGAGCTGACCAAGACTGCAAACATTGAACCCGTTACGCGAGACAATATTTCAGTCGGAACCGATGCTTGAATAGTTGTGAGCAGGAGAGGCATCAATGGTCCGCTTGCGACACCAATCAAGCCAATGCCCATCGCCATAAAGTGCGGGTCGGTCCCGAGCAGAAAATACCCAATCCCAACGAAGCTGACGCAAATGGCCGCAAGTCGCCTTACGCTGATCCGCGTCCCAACGGCGCCGCCAACAGTCGCGCCCATCACCATACCAACTGCATAGACGCCACCGAGGACCCCTAGCGACTGAACGCTCTGATGCTGATGGCGAATCGCCACGGGAACGAGAACAGGGAGAAGTGCTCCGTCGAAGCCATTAAGAATCAGCGCGCAGCCACCAATGAGCCGTAATGCCGGCGTCGCAACTGCGACCTTCACGCCCGCTACTAGATCACTCCAATACGTTCCTCGTTGCCGAAGGTCTCCCCTAGCTTGAACGTCTTCCCTGTCCTCGCTGCCAGCGACAACAGCCACAATTGCAGCAGCGACCAGAAATGACACAGCATCAATACCAAGGGCATTCGGAGCCCCGAGAACATAAATCAGAATGCCTCCAACCGGTGCGCCCACTAGCAGACCAATTTGTTGAAGAATCCAGTAGACCGAATTAGCATGTCGAAAAGTGACTCCTGCAGCAACAGCCTTCGACCGGATCAACCGTTGGCGGGCCCCAACTGCAGGAGCTTGAGTCCCTTGAGCCAAACACATCGCCACCACTATGAGCGTCAGCGACAACCTGTGCATTACGTAAGCTATCGGGATCAGACTCAAACTACTGGCGGAGGCAATATTGGCAGCCACGGCAACTTTCGTTGCATTGTGGCGATCGGCCAGCGGACTACTAACGACAAGGACAATTGCTCCAATGGTCGTTTGCAAAGCCAAGGCCACCCCAAGGTCAAAGGGGCTGTTCGTAACCTTAAGGACTAGCCAAGGAGTGGCAACCAATGCCACCCCATCGCCAACCATGGATAATCCGCTTGCCGTAAGGAGTCCCCAGAGCCGCACTACGTGTGGGGACCTGATGTTCATACAAAGGTCAAGCCCTTGCCAGCATGTGACTGTCAAATATTTCCCAGCACCACCATGCTGACGGATCTTGCTCGACAAGTTCTGACAGCCATTCAAAGTATCTACGGGTAGGAACGCCTTCTTGTTCCTGCGAGCCGGGAACATAGAGCGGAGGGTCTGTGTAAAGGTGTATTTCACCAACCTCTACCGACACCCTTATGGGAACCATCATTGCCCCGCCAAGTCGCGCCAAGTGCTCTGCACCTCCTGGCATATATATTCGGCGTCCAAACAATTCTCCGATTTCGTCTTTTCGGTTCGGACGTAGAGAGAATTCCGGGAACAATAATGCGCTTTGTCCCGAGCGCAACGCATTGAGAACAGCTCGCGCGGCACCTCCCTGTTCAACTGCTACGGCGTTCAGTTGTGAAGCGTAATTAGGCGCCATAGCTCGATGGAGTGCTGTGGCAATATCTACAACTCCGCCGTCCATGAGACACGTTAGTGAGTAACCGAGGGCACAAAGTGTGAGGGGCAGGCTCTGGTACGCCTTCCAGTGAGCTGATACGAAGAGGATTGGGATGTTCTTGTTCTTTAACTCTTCCAAATGGCTCAGACCATGAAGGACAATCGCTTTGTCTCCGCCTTCCGAGCCAAGACTCAGAGCCGCAAGCATGTAGTACAGATTCCGCCCAATTCGAAACCGCGACCACTTTTCCGCCAACAGTGATTCCTGTCCGGAAAACCTGTCGATGGATGCAAACTGTCGAATTGCCAGTTCGGTGAAGTGCGACGTTCTGCCAGTTAGAGACGTCTTCATTTCGTTGTCGAGAGCTTGCTCGCATGCTGCTTGCAACTCATGTAGTGGCTGACTCCTCAGCAATACATAACTCTCGACATTGCGCACCATCACATCGAGGTCGAAGAGGCTGTCAGTATTAGCCATGTTTCCTCTGGTCCTCCATCACTTGATTTGACTCTTCTGATTCCGAAGACGCTCCGCACATAAGGCAACTCACATTTCTCGGCACTTCCGTCCATGAGAGCGAAAGCGTCTGAAAATCAAGTTCGCCGGTACGATTTGCCAGCAGTGGCTTACCGCAACCCGATATGACTCTCAGCACGTCCCACACCTGAATGTTTGTGATCGCTGCGGCCAATGGAGCAAGAGCGCCCGAGTACTTATGGGTTGGAGTCAAGTATGTCAAACTCAGACTGGGCTGACGTCGCTGAAAGTCCGTCTGAAAACAGGTCCAGCATGCCGAGGCGAACGGTATTATCGTCGGCCCAATCATCCCGATGTGCCCGTCATATCCGCCTCCGACTTGGTGTGGGATCAACTGCGTCATGCACGCCTCGGCTACCCAAGCCGCAGTCTTGTTAATGTCGGGTTCGTCAGCGCAATTGATTACAAAATCGCATGCATCGACAAGGTCGTCGAGAGGAGGTTCGACGACTCGATCAATTGCTTCGACCACTACATCGCCGCCGAATTGCCGCTCGATCTCTAGCCTTGCGGCTAGAGCCTTTGGTCGTCCAATATCACTAACTCCATAGAGCACCTGACGAGCCAGGTTGCTTGCTTCAACATTGTCGAAGTCTACGAGTCGAAGTCGCCCAACTCCGATTCTGGCTAACGATTGCGCGATCCACGTGCCCGTTCCCCCAAGGCCAAGTACCGCGACAGTACTGTCTCGAACGCGACGCTGCATTACGTCAGGGTGGTCAACGGACTCACTGAAATCGCGCAAGTAGGACAGTTGACGTCGAAATCGCTCCCGTTCGTCTTCATTAAGCATACCAACAGGTCGTGTGTTGAAGCGATAGGTAAGCACCCCTTCGTCGTCAAGGAGGTTGAGGGTGCTTTGAATGTCATCCGACGTAAGCGTCGGGAAATCAACTTGCATGAGAGCAGTCAGTTCGCGAATAGTATGGGAACCATCTAGGAGAGGGATAAGACTGAAGATCGGCTCGGTTACTTGAAAGACTAGATGTCGACGCTCAGAGAAGATGATAATTCGGAGGTGCCCTTCAGCATCGCGCGCAGCGCCGATATCATCCCTCAGGCAAGGTGTCGAGTTTGTCGGCGGAAATGAACACTCCATTGTAGACATCCCCACTTCGTTAAGGTCGTCATTAAACTCGGTTACAAATCGTTATTAGCGGCGGACGAAAGAATTGATCTCGCCCCCTAATAAATACACAGAAGGGACTCGAGACCTCATCTCGACTATCGACGAGTTCGAAGGCTGCGAGCCCCTTCTGACGTAAAGGCCCTACTTGGCCCATGCCTAACTAGCAGGACCCATTCTTATCCTCGCGGTACTCCTCACGGATCTTCTCAATCATCGTCTTCACCTCCCTTCTTGGTGTCGATTGACTGGATCGTACCACCCCAACGTTGAACTTTTTCGAGAACCCAATTTCGAAATCATGTCAAAAATTGGAGGGGCGGAAAGGCTAAGTTCTTGTGAGATCTCAGCCACAATTCTCCCCCCATATATTTTGTCGAGAATATTCCAGCACGAGATCTTGCCGCTCTTCTGGTGTAAGAAGGTTTAGTGCTCTCTCTTGATCCACACTGGACAAATTGGCGCTATGACGGTCGATCGCCGACGGCATCGGGACAGAAGAAAGCACCGCTTGAGCCTGAGTTGGAGTTCGGAAAGTCATTATGCGGCCACGAGTTTCCGCCAGGGAGGCTGCGAGGAGGGAAGGAAAGTCCTCAGCAACCGTCATGTCAAGCTTGTTGACGTTGATTCGTAGAAGAGGCCCTGAGTCCTCAAAGCTGAGGTACGTAGCCACGGGCACAGAGAGCGCACGTAGAGCGTGACCGAAGTAAAACGGATCAACCTTCTCCGAAACGAAGAACGCTACCGACGCTCCTTCAGGATGTCCCAGCACTTCCGTGACAGGGCAGTCGTTTAGTGCATCTTCGCATGCTTTGCGCTTGGCTAATAATTCACCAGCTAGGCGAAGATATCCGCTTTCGCCTGTACACTGAAGCGCAATCCACGACGCGCCGACTGGCGCTGCTGGCCGAGTAGACGCTATAGAATTCCCAACGATAATGTACCCCGGCCATCGAGTCCATGTGAAGTGGAGTCGTCGCCATGCACCTGGCTCGGATAGCAGCAATAGCGATGCGAGGGGCGGGACTGGACCAAACTTGTGAAGGTCCACTGACAGCGAAGTAACGCCCGATACAGAGAGATCAAAAGGGGTCGTTCCGGTCTGCCGAGCAGCGAGCCACGGAAGAACCCAACCGCCTGCGCATGCGTCCACATGAAGGGGAATTCTGTTCTTGGCGGTGAACGCAGCAATGTCTTGGATTGGGTCCACGGTGCCGTGACAAGCGCTGGTTGCTGACAAGACAATCAGGGCGGTATCCTCGTCAATTACTGACGTCACGTAATCCGCATCAGGAACTCCTGACTGCAAACCTACCGGCACGGTCTTGACCTTTAGACCGAGATAGCGAGCGCCTTTATGAACGGAAGGGTGAATTGTATTTGGTACGACAATGAATGGGATGTGTTGTCTCGTCCTCGGTGTGCGCCCTTCCCATTCGTCGAGAGCGAGTCTCATCGCCAGAAGGATTGACTCGCTTCCTCCGCTTGTGAATATGCCGCGGGTCAATGGACCTCCACCAAGGTGGTGCGCAGCAGCAGCAATGATGCTCCGCTCCATAAGTGCGAGACCTGGCGGCACGTCTGGAGGAAGAATTTTCTCCCGTAGGAGAGCCAAGTAGCCAACGTCAACAACGTCGTCTATGCTCGAGGTACTGGGATTACGGACACAAAGGCCCGGCATCAGGTCTTGGAACTCCGCCAAAACCTCCGCGGCAGGCCGTTCCACCGACGGTAACGCGAATTCCTTTTCGCGCTGCTGCATTCCCTCGCTCACGCTTCGCTACTGTACCACCATGCCGTTCGCCAGTTACGAGTCAGTTGCACCATCTACTGAGACTCGCGTAATACAGTGACAGCCTGGTCATAAGGAAAGGCCGGTGTGTCGCAGGAACGCGAACGCCAAGTCCTTCTCTTTTCTGATTCGACGGACACCTCGTCGCGCGTGATATTCGGTTTCACTGATGGTGTCGACACACAGGTTCGCCAACTCGAATACGTAAAGAAAGTTCTCACACGTAGCACTTCGAGAGGAGCCAGTGGTCGCGCGGGGCCGTAGGTTTCGCGCGACCACTGGCTCGTACTACGTTCTGACCCGAATACTTATCGCTGGCAGCGTGCAGAAAAGGAAGACGGTCGTGAAAATGCATCGCGGGATCGCAGATTTCGTCGTTTTGCCGTCTACGTCGGTACGAGGCTGACTTGGCGTGTCGGCCACAGCCGAGGCTTGTTCGCAAAGCACTGAGACGTTGACGTTGACAACCTACTGGCGGTGGGGGCGACGATTTTGGTCCATGCTTTGCCTGATGAGTGGCGCTCTGGTTAGATAATTTGAAAACTTTGGTGATTTTGGCTCCGAACTCCCATCTAAGGGGGTGTGAAACAGCATTCGGGAATCAAGTTACCGACAGCGTCGAAGGTGACGTTGGCGGGATTCGATCCTGAGTGTGAGAAACCCAATGACAGATTCGTTGGCGAGTTTCTCCGTGCTCTTCGTGAAGAGAAGGGACTGGACCAAATTGGACTGGCTGAGATGGTTCGATGCTCACCGAGTCTGATATCGAAGTTCGAATCAGGCAGCCAACCGGTTAAAACTACCGGACGAGGCGTGCGCCTACTGGCGGCTCTCGGCACTTCCGTTCGTGAATTGGAAGACGTCGAGCGTGGCGACGAAAGTGGCAAAGAAACCGTAGACCGTCTTCTTCTGGTCGTAAGCGCTGCTATTACCGCGCCGAAACTCGTGAACACGCTGAGTCGATCTCGTAGAGAGAAGTTGTCGGAGCATTGCGAAACGGCATTGAGCATGGCCTTCGAGGGTCGGTACGCACTATTTGGTGTGAGGTTGTCCCGGTTGACGAACGAACTTCAGTGGATACGTGCAAATGCCAAGACCCGTGAGGCAAAAGAGGACGCGCGTGAGACGCTGTCTCAGTTGTATCGGGCGACGAGTGAAATTCTCACGGCGCTTGATGAGTTTGACATGGCCGAGGTCGCAGCAAATTTAGCAATCAGGGTAGGCGAAGAGCCCGGTGATGCCACTACTACCAAGTGCCTACTGGTTCACGCAAATATTGCGAAAGCGCGCACGTATTTGGGTCGGGGCTATCCGGTACGAGCCAATCAGCTTCTGAATGGCGTGCAGACGCTATACGAGGAATTGGGCAAGGCCGGTCATGGTGACTCGTTGGTAGCTGTCGTCGCGTGGTTGGCGGCTAGCGGTGAGACACACGCCCGTTTGGGTGATACGAAGCAAGCAAAACACCTTTACCGGTCCGCGATGAATTTTGCACGCAAAGTGACGCCAGTACGTAGTGGCGAATCTCTTCGCCCTGGACCAGTCGTAACGCCGAGCAATATTGCGCTGATGGCACTTCGAACATTGGGTGAAGCGGGAGACGGCATGAGCGCGCAGGAATTCGCGAATACCGTGGACTTCGAGATTTTGAGCCGTGACGAGCAGTTGTCCGTATGGATAGCGATTGCGAAATCGTACTGCCTCTGCAAGGAGCCAACGAAGGCCCTGACCATGCTGCGAAAAGTACAGAAGTTAGCTCCGTCTGAACTACGCGTGCGAGGAGATGTCGTCATGGTTCTCACTGAAATACGACACCAGCTCGTTACGTCCGACGTTGAGACATTCGATCGCTGGATATGCAGTCTCTTCGCCTCGTCTCACGTCGCCTCATCACTCTGAGCGTTCACCTGGAACTGTTCGGTCCCTTAAAAACGCCTTCGCGACCACGGAAATGTCACCAACTAGTAACGCCATTACGACTTTGCGGCATTTTTGATCGCGATACATCGCCTCTCACGTTTGATGGTTCTGCCGAGCAATTCGGTGCAGTTCAACCGCCGTGGAAAGGAATTAAGTTGCGACACGCTATCAAAACAGAGGACCTGAGCGCTATCGCGCTCGGTCCACCGACCGAGGTCGTCGATTTCAAGACGAAGACCCCGAAACTCGACAGCGACGGTAAGGGCATCTACAGCCTTCCCGTGGCTGCCATGAGTGGCGGTGAGCAGGAAATAATCACGGTCAGGTCAACGCAGTTTGCCAAGGGCATTACTGCGGGTGCCGCCGTCAGGTTCATCGAACTGGTGATTTCCAACTGGGAGTTTTCCGGCAAGAGCGGAGTCACGTTCTACGCAGAATCGGTTCAGCTCGCCGATGCCACCAGCGCCGCTGTCCCCGCCAAGCCGCCGACGTCAGTCACGGCCTAACTACAGACACAACGGGTCCCGGGAGTTCACGCTCTCGGGGCCCGTAATGCAAAGGAGTTCATGATGACGACCCAACCACGAAAGACGCCGTTGGCTCCGGTGGAGAAAACCAACTGGGAAGTAGGACGGGAACTGATCCGTGACTGGTGGGTGAACGCGGCGCTACTGGGTACGCCGAGTGCGCTGTTGACGTATCTCTACTTCAAGTTCGGACCGGTGGCGACGAGTGGCGTGGGTGTGCTGCTCATTGGGATCAGCGTAGGAGTGCCGATCGTGCGACGTTGGATTGTTCGCAGTTGGCACGACGCCGGGGTGCGCCGTACGCTTTACCTGGCGATAGCTGACGAACGCGGCATTCTGCGCGAACGACCACCCAAAATCAAAAAAGTTCGGCGCTACGAGTTCGGCGACGAGGTGGTACTGAAACTCGGACGGGGCACGTCGGTCAACGACGTCACGAACGCGCTGGACACCCTCGTTGCCACCCTGAAAGCTCGCGGCGCGCGTGTCTCGGCCAACGCAGCCAACAAGAACCTCGTAACTCTCAAGATCATTCGTTCCGATCCGTTTGACTCGGACGTCTTGGCGAGTCCACTCCTCGACCGGGATCGCTTTGACATTTTCAACCCGATTCCGCTTGGTCTCAGTGAGGAAGGTGTGATGACCACATTGTCGTTGGCCGAACTTAATGCACTCTTAGGTGGAGCGCCAGGTTCCGGCAAATCCGTGGCGCTGTCGATACTCGTCGCGGCGTGCGCGCTGGACCCGAACGTCGATCTCTGGCTCTTTGACGGCAAGCTCGTCGAGCTCGCTGCGTGGTCGATCTGCGCGCGTCGCTTCGTGGGCCCCGACCTTGAGCTCGCGATCGCGGTGCTTGAAGAACTTCGCGACAAGATGAACTCGCGCTACCAAGAACTCCTGGCGAGAGGACTGCGTAATGTGGCCCGTGACGGCACTATGCGACTGCACGTCATTGTCATCGACGAGCTCGCTCTGTACGTCGCGGGCGTCGATAAGAAGCTCGCCAGTCGCTTCGCCGACCTGTTGCGCGATCTAGTGTCGCGAGGTCGGGCGGCGGGCGTGATCGTCCTTGCCGCGACTCAGAAGCCCTCCGCCGACGTCATCCCCTCGGCGCTACGCGATCTCTTTGTCATCCGGTGGGCCTTTCGCTGCACTACCCGAGAGGCGAGCGACACCGTGCTCGGTAGCGGTTGGGCGTCCCAGGGCTTCTCGGCGGCGGACATTGGAGCGGATAACCACGGCGTGGGGCTGCTGCTTCACGAGAGCGGCACGCCAATTCGCCTGAAGACGTCCTACCTCAACGACGCCGACATCCGAACGATCGCCGAGCGGGGTCGGCGACTTCGCGCCGCATCCGAGCCAGAAGACAATCCGTGGTAGTCAACCGGAGCGTTAGCGCGCTGCTCGACGATCGAGTGTTGAGCGGTGTTGCGGCACGTACCCGCACCACGGCCACTCTGGAGCGCTTCAACGAACAGGGTGAACGCTGTGGCTGGTGCGCCCACCCGATCCGCCTGATCGGCTCGGTGACGTCAGTGGACTCAGCGACCGGAGAGGTCGTGCGTACCTACTCCACGAACGACGAGTCCGACGGCCTACTACTGAAGGCCTGTGGTACGAGAAGGGCCACCCGATGCCCCTCGTGCGCCGCCACCTACGCGAGCGACGCCCGAATGCTCGTGCGCTCGGGACTGTCGGGTGGCAAGGGCGTGCCCGACACGGTGTCGACACACCCGATGGTCTTTGCCACGTTCACCGCCCCGAGCTTTGGCGCCGTGCACGGCACTCGTTCGAAGAATGCACCCTGTCGACCCGGTGTCAAGGGTCAGCGCTGCGCCCACGGCAAGAGCCTCAGTTGCTGGCATCGACACCACGACGGCGACGCGCTACTGGGTCAGCCGCTCTGTGGCGAATGCTACGACTACGAGCGCGCGGTGCTCTGGAACGCGACCTGCCCCGAACTCTGGCGGCGCACCACCATCTACGTGCGCCGAGAGTTGGCCCGTCAACTCGATCTCAGTGTCACGCAGCTCGATCGCGAAGTCCGACTCTCGTTCGTGAAGGTGGCCGAGTTCCAACGTCGAGGCGTGGTGCACCTGCACGCGGTCATCCGACTCGACAACCGCGACGACGAGGGCATGGTGCCCGCAATTGGGGTCGATACCGCGATGTTAACTGCGGCTATTCATGCGGCGACCTCGAAGGTGTCGGCTCCGTTGCCCCTCGGGTTCTCCGACGAGCCGCTCGGTCTCGCGCGCTGGGGTCAACAACTTGACGTGCGCGTCATCGCCAGTAGTGAACCAGATGAAACGCACGCAGACGGATCACGCGCTGACACGAGTTCAGGGTCGAATAGTTCGCGCGCAATCGCTAACTACATCGCCAAGTACTCGACCAAGTCCACCGACGACGCGGGTGCGCTCGATCATCGCTTGACGAGTCTCGATGACCTCGACGACTGTCGGGTGACCGGCCATCTTCGTCGACTGGTTGAGACCGCGTGGAATCTGGGGGCGCGATCGCACCTCGCGCGCCTGCGGGCCTGGGCGCACTCGCTCGGCTTCGGTGGTCACTGGCTTACCAAGTCAAGGCGCTACTCGGTCACGTTCTCGTTCCTTCGCCGCCAGCGTCAAGCGTGGCAGGTCAGGCGCACCAACCCCACGACGACAGGGACGACGATCAACCTGGGCCTATGGAAATGGGTCGGAACAGGGTGGCTCACGGCGGGCGACGAGTGGCTCGCGGCGTTGGGCCATCGAACCCGAGCGCGTTCTCGCATCGAGGCGCGTGAGACGTTTGACCATGAGAAGAGCCAGAACGCCGTGTGGACGTGGGCTGGCGACGACGACAGCTCCCTTGGCGTCAGTCCTGGCGTGGGGGTGCGATGGTCGTGACGTCGCGCAAGAACCCCCGTCCGAAGGTCGCCTACCCCGGCTCCCGTGGCCCCGGACCCCGTGGCCCCGGACCTGGCCGACCCGTGCAACCCCCTCGACCAACGACCCCGAAGGAAAATACTTCAGGTTTGCTGGTTATCAACGCACCCGTCTTCGTCGATCTCTCGAACGCCGACGAGACCCGCGCGACAGTCGCGCTGGCAACGCTGCTCGGGTCCGTGCTCGTCCGAACGGTGTCGGGGGGCCGACCCAGCGGTGCCGTGATCGAACCCTCCGATGTCACAGCGTCGACGCATGGTTGACTAGCAACGTGGACGTTCACTGTGTTTGAAGCAGTGTCCACCGACAGCGATTGAGGAGAGAGCCGTGCGCATCGCCACCTACACCCGGATTTCGACCGACGAGGTCAACCAGCCCTACTCCCTCGGCGCCCAGTCCGAGAAACTGAGCAACTACGTCGCGAGTCAAGAGGACTGGGAACTGGTATCCACCTTCACCGACCAGATGTCGGGCGCCAAGTTAGAGCGCCCCGGACTCAACGGTGCGCTACGCGCCGCCAAGGCTGGAAAGTTCGATCTCCTGCTCGTCTATCGCGTCGACCGATTGTCGCGCAGCGTGCGCGGGCTCGCCGAGATACTGGAGACCCTCGACGGGGTGAACGTCGGCTTTCGCTCGGCGACCGAACCCTTCGACACGACGTCACCGGCGGGTCGCATGATGGTCCAGATGCTCGGCGTTTTTGCCGAATTTGAACGAGCGACGATTATCGACCGGGTGATCGCGGGCATGGACCGCAAGGCGAGCCTCGGCGGCTGGTGCGGCGGTGTCGCCCCCTACGGCTACCGCGCGGTGAAGGGCGAGGGCCGCCTCAGCGTGGACGAGTTAGAAGCACCCCTCGTGCCCGTCCTCTTCGACCTCTACGCCAACCAGCATCTCGGCAGTCACGCCGTCGCCAACTGGCTCAACGCTGCGGGCCTCGTGACCCGCTCGGGCCGTCCCTGGTCGTTCAAGTCGGTCCTCACGGTGCTGCGCAGTCGGGTCTACCTCGGCCAGGTCCGCTACCGCGACGGGTGGTGCGACGGCAGTCACTCCGCCCTCATTGACGAAGAACTCTTTGCCGCCGCACAGGTCATCCTCGACGAACGCGGTGAGGACAGCGCCAAGCGCGCGACCAACGCCTCGGACTACCTGCTCACCGGACTCGTCGTCTGCAACAACTGCGGACAGCACTTCGCGGGCACGCGCGCGACCGGTCGCAACGAGACCTACCGCTACTACACCTGCGGATCACGCCAGCGCTACGGCACCAAGACCTGTAGCGCTGACCGGCTACCCGCCGACGTGCTCGATAGCGCCATCATCGAATCGTTGCTCGCCGCCTACGAGGACTCGGACCTCTTTCGCGCTGCCGTTGGCCAAGCACAACTACAAGCCCGCGACGGTCATTCGCGTCACGACGACGAACTCCTAGCCGTCTCCAATGAACTCGCCAAGGTCGACACCAGTGTTGACCGCTACCTACGAGCCTTCGAGTCGGGTTCCATGCCCGAGGCACTGTGCGGTGAACGAGTGAAGGAACTCGCCACTCGCGCGACCGTTCTTCGGGCACGCCGCGAAGAACTGAACGAGGAGATGGAACAGGCCGAGATCACGTGCGCCTCGCCCGAGGAACTCGCGACACTGCGCGACCGCGTGAACGAGGCCATCGCCGAAGGCTCACCAGCCGTGGTTAAATCACTCCTACAGGCCCTCATTCACGAAATTCGAGTGGACAGCCGCAACGCCATTCAGCCCGTCTTTCGCGTGCCTTTGGCTGGCGACGCCATGGCGGGCGATGCGGTTCGCGCACCGTCCCGGTCGGTGGGCGCTGAGGGACTCGAACCCCCGACCTGCTGAGTGTAAATGTGATCCGTTCTGTCGCGAGGTGTCGTCAATGGTCGCCTTTGTCGAAATTTATTCGGTTTTGTGTCGTCCCTTGTCGGTTCTGTCGTGTGCCGTCGGATAAGTATGAGGGATGAAATGAGGGATGACGCGTGCTCAAAAGCATTAACAAGATGTACAAATGGATGTTGCCGTGTTGTACACTATTTGTATGGACGTAACCGTGAGCAACCTAAGGGCCCACCTCAGCGAATGGGTCAATCGCGCCAACTCCGGAGAGGAGATTCTCGTCACTGATCGCGGTGTTCCGGTCGCTCGAATTCTTGGCGTGGACGCCGCCCCCCTCCTGGAACGACTCACAGCTGAAGGCGTCATCGGTCGAGTTGACCAAACGTCTCGACCGAAAGCCACTAATCACCGACGAGTTCCCAGTACCACGTTGGTAGCCGACATCGTTACTGAGCAACGCCAGTAACCACGAGTGACACTCGTCTACTTCGACGCCAGTGCGCTGGTAAAACTCGTCGTCGAGGAAGACGGTAGCGACCTCGTCGCCGCTCTTTGGGATGGGTGCGATAGCGCGCTGTCAAGTCGTCTCTCGTACCCCGAGGTCCGCTCCGCGCTGGCCGCTGCCGCGCGAGATCACCGAATCGCTACGAGTTCATTGAGGATGGCTGTGCGAGACTGGGAGCGATTCTGGTCAGCGGTCCAACCAGTGGAACTCACCGCGGCCGTCGAACGACACGCTGGCGAACTAACCGGTACATACTCCCTGCGAGGAGCCGACGCTATTCATCTGGCCAGCGCCATGGCCATCGAACTCCCGGATCTCATTGTGGCCGTATGGGATCACCGGCTCAGAGAAGGAGTACTTTCAGCCGGCCTGCGCGTCGCTCCAGCATGACGAAGTGGAGTTGCCACGGTTTGATGGACAAAAATTGATTAGTGATTATGCCACCTTCGCCGTGGCGTAGTAGTCGGCGTGTGTCAGATGGCCGAGAATCGCCTGGTGCCGTTCTCGGTTGTAGAACACCTCGACGTATTCAAAGATGATCGTCCGTAGCTGTGACCTCGTGAGTTGGCGCACCGGTCCGTGCATGAACTCGATCTCGCGCTTGGCGGTCACCCAGAAGCGCTCCATCGCGGCAGTCGTATGCGTCACCGGTGGACCCGAAACTCGCCGACAGCCCCCAATCGCTGAGACGGTGGCGAGTTGACGAGAATCGTCTGTTGCGGGCCCTTGTCGCTGTGGTGGACGAGCTCTCCGTCGGGACGCCGACGCGAGAGCGCCATCACGAGGGCCGAAACGACCCGGTCGGTCGTCTGGCGTTCGCCCGTGACCCACAACCGACGAGGGTCTTGTCAAAGAGGTCGCGGATGCCAGCGAGGAACAGCTTGCCATCGAGGCAGTGGAACTCCGAGATGTCCAAGACCCACCTCTCGTCGGGTCGCGTCGCGCTGAAGTCGCGCTCGAGCAGGTCGGGGGCGTAGACCGTGTCGGGCTTGTCGCGTCGCCACTTCTTGCGACCGTGCACGCCCACGAGTGCGTGTTTGACCATGATTCGTGCCACGCGGTGTCGCCCGACCCGGTGACCGCGGTGACGCAGTTGCCCGAGAACCCGTGGTGCCCCGTAGGTGTAGCACGAGAGGGTGTGGATGTCCTGGATCTCATCGAGGAGCACGTTGTCGTCCCACTCTCGCTGACTGGGCTGGTAGTTCAACCACGCGTAGTAGGTCGAGCGGGGCAGGTCAATCACGCGACGGAGAACGCTGACGGCGTGCTCGGCTTGGTGGTCGTGGACGAAGCGCACGTCCGGTCACCGCAGCGTCTCTTTCGCGAAATAGGCGGCGGCCTTTCGCACAATCTCCATGTCCTCACGCTGCTGGGCGTTCTCCTTGCGCAGGCGCTTCACTTCAGTTCCGCCGCGTCGTCCGCGTTGAGCGACGACGGATCCTGAGCACGTTGACGGGACTTGCGATCCTCGCTCACCCAATACCAGAGCGTGCGATCGCTGACGCCGAGCGATCGAGCAACATCGGCGATGGAACGTCCCGACGATTTGACGAGCGCCACCGTCTCAGTTTTGAACTCGGAGAAATATCTGGTTTGACGGGCCACGTTGGGCTACTTCCTTTTGGGGCCTTCCCCCAAAATTTAGGTATCCATCAATCCGCGGCAACTCCAAAACGAAATGGTCACGATTCATGTCGTGCACTACAGCAGCGCCTCTCGCTGTTTGTGGGCGACGCAAAAGAAACCCCAGAGTCTTGATAACCGATACGACTCAGGGCAGTTCTTCGGTGAGACCAATGGATCAACCTCCCAATGGTCTCAAATCTCGAGGGGTTGACAAAGAGATACAAAGGGGGGCCGAAACCTCAGTAGGAACTGCAACAACAAATCAGCAGGCCGACCTCGCTGGTTTCGCTGTTTCTACAGGAATTCTCAACTAACGGAGTCGGTTCGTCCCTCAAATCATCCCTCACAAATGAGGGTTGAGTTGAGGGACAATGCGAGTCCAGAATCTAATTCCTTGGAGTAAAACCCAATGATTACCTGGCCTCTAACGAGTGGACCTTGAGTCACACAATAAGAACCGGTTCACGACCATTTTCAAGGTCGGCTTCTGAACCGCTGGCAGAGTTGGTTGAGAGAGATCTCCTGAATGCCCTAGGGGTCTAACGGCTGGTAGACGTGCCAGAAGAGCTCTGAGGTAACAGAAGAATGAGCGTGAGGGGGTCGACGGGTGATTGGATGAAACCATACTTTTCGTAGAAGCTTCTAACTCCATCTTCTTTTGCGTGAACCAGAACTACTCTCACACCGACTCGTTCACTCACTTCAAATGCCTTCAACATGAAATGCTTGAGAAGGGCTGCAGCGAGGCCTCTGCCTTGGTAGTCGCTGTGGACGGCGAGTAGTGAAAGTAACACCGCTGGAAGAATCTCAGGTTGGTTTCGTCTCATCGCCTTTGGGGCAGCTTCACGGATGACGGCCGCACTCGCTGAGGCGTAGTAGGCGACGACGATTTGACCATCTAGAACTACCCATGTTCGTGATGCCCCTGAAGATTGATTCGCTCGAGCCCGAGTCTTGATCCAGGCATCGAGAGACTCAGATCCACAATGGAAATCGTCGACGTAATGCTCCTCCGCGAGGAGTACGGGGCCGAAAAGATTCAAGTGAAACTACCGCTCAAGCACTGACGGAGACGTGAGCAATTTCACCATCGCCGCAGTGAACGTCACCGGTTGAGAGAGCGTGCTCTCAATTTCTCGCCATTCATTCTCAGTGGCGACGAATAATCGGAGATCTGCCAAATCAGATTGGGCAGCACCCACTGCATTGCGAAGCACATAATCATTGGTCGACTCACCGCGAACTTCGGCGGCGCGACGAAGCACTACGTCCTGCTCGGGAGTTAGCCGGATACTTAATCGTTCAGTCTTTATGGCCATACGCCGATTGTACACCCATTGACGTACATAAACAATGCCGGTGGTCGACGCCGTGGCCGGACCCAATTCAAGGATCTTTGAGCCAATGCTCAAGGTCCGGTTATAGGACAATGTTAAGTGTAAAGACGGCATCCAACTGAGAGGTTGACGTTGAATAATGACAAAGTGACGATCTTCTCTGACGACGAGATCCGCTCACAGTTGAACGCAAGAGACGCGGTTAGCTGGATGGGCGAGGCGATCGACGATCATCATCGCGGCAAATTGGTGGCACCACCGCGCGCCCATGCTGATCTCGGGGAAGGGCGAATCATGTTCACTGCGGGACAACTTCGCGGATCCTGGTTCGGCTACCGCTCATACGATACTTTCGAAGCAGAGCCCGGGGAGCAAGTCGTCGTGCTCCATGACGAAACCACCGGTACCGTCCGGACGATTGCTATCGGCAACGAGCTCGGACCGCGCCGCACGGGAGCCATCGGAGCGGTGGCGGCTGACGCTTTAGCCTCGCCCACTGCGACGGTGGGCGCCATCATCGGTACCGGGATCCAGGCCGCCACCCAATTATGGGCCCTGTCCGCAGTGCGAAACCTGAGCGAAGTCAGAATTTTTTCTCGAAACCAGGCGCGATGTGATGCGTTCGTGGAGCGGGCAAAGGTTCTGACCAGTGCTGAATGCCACGGTACGTCATCTGCTCGGACTGCTGTCAACGGTGCCGACATCGTAATCCTCGCGACGAGCAGCCCGACACCGGTGATCGAGGCCGATTGGCTGGAATCTGGCGCCTATGTCACCACTCTCGGACCCAAACAACAAGGGCGGGCGGAGTTCGGACTGGATCTCCCCGCAATCGCTGCGTTGATTGTTACCGACTCTCTTGCACAGATTGATGCCTACGATCCGCCAAATGTGCTGGTCGGGACAGCCCAGCGAGACCGGCTTGTCTCCCTTGGTGCCGTGCGTGCCGGTGAAGTCGCTCGACCCGAACCTGACCGAATCTCGCTCTTCCTTTCTGTGGGGCTTGCTGGCACTGAGGTCTACCTACTCCACCGACTCATGGCACAGACCCGCGAGTAGAAGCCGCGCCCCAGTAGCCAAAATCAACTTCGGGTTTGAACATCGAAGCGATACCTATCCGAGTGACCGGGTACCAGAAAGCCTCATCTACGAAGGAGGCCGTTGCATACCTGACAACGATGCGTGGACCTTGGGTCACACAATAAGAACCGGCCCCTCACGATGATTCCATCGGCAGGCAACTTGCCCAGGATTCGGGATTAGCAACGACGCTTGCGGACCGAGATCGAACCCGCCGATGTTTTGGGATTCAATTCAGCTGAGCAGGGTCATCCTCAATGCGCCACGGCGCTGCTATTGATTGCAGTATCCAAGGACAAGTCGAATGTGCTGACGAATGTCGCGAAAATACGATATCCGAACCTGAAGTAGCAAATGTCGTGTTATTACTACATTTATGGCAAAATGTAGTAATGTCGGATTATGGTGACAATTAATTCGAGGGAAACACCGATTCGTTCGTCCGAGGCTCTCGGGCGAACCGTAAGGCGAGCGCGAGAACAGACCCAACTCACGCAAGCTCAATTGGCAGTACGGGTAAGAGCAACGCGCCAGGCGATCGTCGCGCTGGAAGGCGGTAACGAAACTCGGGCACTCGAATTGATCTTTGACGCTCTGGCGGTGCTCGGCCTTGAGTTGGTAATCCGTCGGAAAGGGCGATGATGGAGCTAGACATCTGGCTAGAGGACCAACTCATAGCCCGTAGCCGAGAGCGAGATCGCGGCCGAAAGTTTTCGATCGTCTATGACGAGAGTGTCGTCGCGGCCGTTGGTGATGAAGTTCCATTACTTTCCTGCTCGCTGCCTACCCCCGGACCGTCGACGCCATCTCATGCTCGCTCCTTCCTCGAGGGACTACTTCCCGAGGGACGGGCACTCGAAACTATGGCGGCAAACATGCGCAACGTGCGCCTGCAAGAAGGTGCTCCCGCAACACCAGCCGATGCAGTGTCACTGTTGGCGCAGTACGGCAGGGAGTGCGCCGGAGCGGTGGTAATCGTGCCGTCCGGTACCGATTACCAACCGCGTCAAGGCGACTACCGACCGCTCGACGAGGAAGACCTTTGCGAGATTCTTCGTGATCTACCCGAACACCCTCTCGGAGCCAATCTCGATCGCGGGATTCGAATGTCGCTAGCCGGCGCCCAGCCCAAATTTCTCTTGGCACGATTCGACAACAAGTGGTTCGAACCGTTGGGCGGAGCCGCGTCCACACATATCTTAAAACCGACGACACGCTGGCCCTACAGTGCCGAAAATGAAGCACTCGTCATGCATTTCGCCCGTGCGGCAGGCTTAACCGCTTGGTCGACATGGGTGGAGAGAATCAACGGAATTTCAGTCTTGGCCGTCGAGCGCTACGACCGACGCGTCGAAGGCGAGCGAGTAGTACGCACTCACCAGGAGGATCTTTGTCAAGCACTGGGAATCCGTCCGCTCAACAAGTACCAAATAGGCCGTCCGTCCACATTGATGGCCCGTCTGTTGAGGAGATTCGCAGAAGTCCCGGCCGAGGCGGTCACAAACCTGTTTAGGCAGGTGGCATTTCGTGCCTTGGTGGGCGACGAGGATGGGCATGGAAAGAACTATTCCTTGCTTCTCAACAATGGCAAGGTCGAGTTCGCACCTCTCTACGACTCAATCTGTACGCTTGCCTACCCGGAGCTGAGCGGAAGGATGGCTGCACCGATTGGGAATCAATCGAGTCTCGCCAAAGTCGATCGGACAGCGTTGATCGAAGAGGCTGTCGCTATGGGGATTCTCAAATCAGAAGCCAATTCGATCCTGGAAAAACTCGCCGCTGACATCAGAGCATCCATCTCGAGCCTCGATGCCTCCTTTTCCTCAGGCTGGCCAAGCGAACCGGTGACTGACATCATTACCTCGCGGCTGGATCGGCTGGAGTCCGGCGAGCCGATGGATGGCTCTGCTGTGAAAGGATCACCGACGAGCCGGCCTGGGAGAGCGATTGACATGACAACTCAAACGGCCAATCCTGAGGGTCAAACAGCCCTGTAGGTGAAAGCCTCCGATGACCATGCCCGAAATTTGCCCGGTGAAAGAACTCGGTATCCACGGACTACCAACCGTTAAAACTCGGTGGGCGCTGAGGGACTCGAACCCCCGACCTGCTGAGTGTAAATCAGCTGCTCTAACCAACTGAGCTAAGCGCCCGCGAAGTTACCAGTCTAGGTGAACGCGCCTGGAGCACTCATTGTCAAATGGCCCCTAATGACACCATGCGATCAAGCAATTCCGGCGTGGCGCAAAATACGGGCCGTCGTACCACGGCGCTCGAGGTGTCGAGCACCTCACCACGGTAGTCAGTGGCCACACCACCAGCCTCTCGAAGTATGAGTAGTCCGGCGAGGTAGTCCCAGGGATTGAGCGTGGAGTGTTGGGCAACACCGTAGACGTCGAGCGAACCATCGGCGACCAGACATATCTCCAGGCTGGCCGCTCCCAGAGCACGGTACTGCGCCCAACCCAGATGCCGCGGTGGCAAGCCTGAAAATGCCATGATCGACTTCCCTACTTCAGTCTGTCCACTCGGCACAATCGACTGCCCGTCGCGGGTCGCGCCGGCGCCCTTCTCCGCCTCGAAGGAGGATCCCGTGGCCTGATTCATCACCAAGCCCGCCACGAGTTCGTCACCTCTCATCACCGCCAGTGACGTCGCGAAGAACGGCACGCCGCGGTCACAGTTCGTCGACCCATCGATAGGGTCCACGACCACTGTGTACTCGCCCGCGCCGCTGACCCCGGACTCTTCGCTGACGACACGAAACCCCGCCCCGCCCAGGACCCGCAGCGCCACCTCATCAGCAGCCAGGTCCAGGTGGTATTGGGTGTCGCGCACCCCGGAATAACCTCGACCTCGATGTTCGACGACCGCCTGGCCGATCTCGAGAGCGCACTGGCGTAACGGGTCGAGCAGGTTGATTGGCACGTGTCCACGGTAGCGGCCACGAAGACTAACCTGAGTATTAATGGCCGCCATTGACGTAGCTGGTTTCGTAGCAGACCTCAAAGATCACGCAGTGACCCACGGCTTTCACGTGCACGATGAACGCCATTTCGTCGAGACGTACTCCTTGCGCCAGGCGTGGGAGGTGGATCTGCACCCCGAAGACGGTTGCGGAGGACCGGTGGATCTGCACATCGAGCTCGACGTCGATCCACGCACCTTGCTCGCGTTCGAAGATGCGGTGCTGGGTCTGCCCGACGACGTGGACCCGCCCGACGAATTCCATTTCCCGCTGGTGCTGACCTGGAGCCTGCCCCCGATGCCCCACGGTCCTGATCTATTGCGCTTGGCCATCGATTTGGCGCCGGTGGGTGGAATGGAGATGCCGCTCGAGGTCACCGCCACCGACTCCTTCGCTTCACCCACCGAGACCAGCGAACGGCGTATCTCGATCGTGGCACGACGCGCTATTTCTCTCGCTCAAGTCTCCAAGGGCGAAGACCCCCTCTGCGAAGTCTTCGAGCGCGGACGGGGCGTGAGCGACTACCTCCTGCAAGCCGCCGACTCGTGGCTCGGCTAAAGCGCCTCGGGATTCTCGCCCCACTCCTCGCGGCGGGAGTGCTCTTGAGCGCGTGCGGCACCGGCTCGGCGGTGGCTCAAGCGCGTACTGCGTGCGAGTTCGTGCACCGAGCACTCGTGCTCCAGGCCCGCAGCGACGTCAAGGGGATCTCCGCCGCGCAGAGCAACGCACTCCAGGGTCAGGCGATGAGCGAACTCTTGAAGGGCAGTTCCTCGGCCGCCGCGGCGACCTCCAGCGACGGAAGTTGGAACCCACTGATGACGACCATCAGTGAAGCCGAGCGAGTTCCGCTACACGACCTGGTCCCGGCTCTCACGCGCCTTTGTCAGGTGGCCAACTCGTCGTCTCCCTACCTGTAGGGCGCGACGGGCTACTTCTGGGCGGGAAAACGCTGGTAGAGCCATTCGAGCGAGTTAGGTTGCTCGATGGCCTCATCCCAACCGTCGAGCAGTGTCTCCAAGTGGTCGTGATTAGGCACCTGGGCAATGATCACCACGGTCATTTCGCTCACGGGCTCTGACATTGGGTAGTAGTCGCCAAAGGCGTCCTCGGTGATGGACGCGTCGGGTTCAATCATCAAATAGAGCTCGCCGGTCGCCTCCACCCACGACAACTCGTAGTGATTGCCAAGGGCATCAGTCCAGTCGTCACCATATTCGAACTCCGCGCTCTCGCGGCGGGCTTCATTGCTCTCGTAGAAAGTTTCGAGGTCCATGTCGCTAGCCTACGCCACGGGTCCGTGGGTAGCCCCCACAAATGTTGGACTGTGCGCGCTGATGTGTGCAAGAAGTGTCGTCGTCGGAGGCGTAGCACTCTGACCTGGCGGCGCTGGACTCGCCGACATGACACTTACCCACGACTACCTCGGCCAACTTCGCAACGACTGGCGCTTTGCCGGTCGCAGTTGCGACTCGCGGCGTAGCTGCTCACGCCTGCGTGAACGTCACTCCGGTCTGGCGTTGCGCGACGCACACGACCTCTTCGACGTGGTCGCCGCCCTCGACACCGGGTCGGGGCGGACCGTACTCGAGCGTTCACGCATCGTCCAGGCCCTTCTCGTCGAGTCGGTCGACCCGACGACGGCGCGCGCGCTACTACAGACCCTCTTGCCCGGCGTGGTGAGCGTGTGCCGCCAATTGCGCTTCGGCCAAGGTATCGTCGATGAACCCCACGAGACGGTGGCGGTAGCGGTGTCGCTACTCCATGAGCTCATTGGCGACTGGGCGGGCCAGTCGCGCCCCTACGCCGCCCCCGACCTGCTGTCGGCCCTGCGCGGTCGGCTGCGGCGCTGGCTCATCAAGGAGAAGAACACCCGTCTGCTCAGCGTTCCGGTCGATGATCTCGAGCCCCTCGCCGGCGCACCCTCCACACTTCTCACTCGCTTGGAGACGTTGCGTCAAGGTCCCCACGAGCGGCTCGCTCGCCTGACCTACGAATGCGTGTTCGCCGGTGTCGCACTCAGTGATCTCGCCCAGGCGGACCACTCGTCGGTGCCCACCTTAAAGCGCGAGTTGCAGGTCTTCGCTCTCGCACACCTCCTCGGATGAGCGAATCGTTCGCCGAAAGCCACGAACTACCTCTAATCTTCGATAACTATGGCTCCCCGACGGTTACACCTGCGAACTTCCCACCTGTTGATGTGGTCGAGTCCCCTGCTGCTGCTCGTCTTGGTCTTCACGCTGAACTCACGTCCCCTTCACACCGCCACGACCACGGTGCCGAACGCGACGACGACCAGTGGTCCACCCCGCGTGTCAGCGCCGCCGGTGGTCGCCCCGCCCACGACGACATCGGGGCCACCCACCCATCCCGTGTCATCGACGACCACTCCCTCCACGACCACTCCGACGACGACGATCACCACCAGAATCTCGAGTTCGGTCGCCACGACGACGATTGGCGCGCCGCACGTGAACTCCTCCAACGCGACCGTGACGAACGACGCCGCGAGCGTCACGTATCGCGCCGGAAGCCTGACTCTCGGCTCGCCCGAGGCCGTCGTGCCCCTTCACGGACCCGGTCAGTGGTCACTCGCGACCAGTCACTCCGTGACCTCCCACTTGATATGCGGCGCACACTCAGTCGTGGTGACCGACACCGTACGGGTGCCGACGCATCAACTCTGTCAATTAGCGATCACGATCGCCACCGGAGCACCGACCTCGTGGACGCTGCAGACTCTTCGCTAAGGCGCGCCGCGACCGGACCACTTCAAGGGGTCGCCCTCGCGCTCTACTTCGTGCTCCTGCCCTATATCGTCGAGACGAAGTGGCGCTTTTCCTACGGTGTCACCAACGGTGCGATCCTGCGCGATTTGCTAGTCGGCCTGACCATCTTCTGGGGGGTCTTCCTCGCCCTGCTCGTGATCTACGTCGTTCAATTGCGTCACTCGCGTACGTTGCCACGAAACGGCTGCGCGTGGCTGGCGGGTGTGATCATGATGGCCCTCCCCTTCCTCGTCGCCACGAGCGCCCAGGCCAGCGTCGCGACGCGGCGCGTGAGCGTCGCCGCCGCGGTGACGTCACCCCAGCGCGCGGTGGCGACTGCGGATCTCACCAGTGGTCGCCACCACGTAACTCGTGCACCCTCGCACTACGAACTCTTCACCCTGGCCCTCGTCGCTCGAGGACGTCGCAATCGTCTGCGCACGACGGGCGCGCTCGACGGCGAGGACTTCGACACTTTGGCCCAGCGCCTGCACGAGGGCGACGAGCACTTAGTCGCCCAACTGCGTGAGGTGATCGGCTCAGACATCGATGGCGAGGTCGTGGTGAACGATGACGCCTTCGACGCACCAGCTCGAAGCGACTTCGAGCCGGTGGTGGTCTCGCTACTGGGCCCCCGTCGCGGAGGACTGTTTCTCGGCTACGCCCGCGAAGGTGGTGCCCTACCGGTCGATCTCTCGCGCACGAGCGAGGAGCTCGCCTTCAGCATCGTGGGACTGCATGACGGAACAGTGCGCTTCGCCCAGAGTGACAACGAGCTCGTGCGCGCCCTGGCGCGCCGTCGCGATGCTTCTACCGTGGTGGTATTCCTCGGCGACCCCGCCGAGATCGATGAGGAGTTGCGCGAACTCTGTGTCACCCTGCGCCCCGCCAGCGGTACCGCTCACTTCTCGAGTGCACCCGCACGTCGCGTCCGCGTGGAGCTCCTGCGCGCCTACCCCCAGGTGCAGGGTCTGGCCGAAGACTTTACCCCCACCCTGCGGCGACGCTGCGTCGAGATGGTCGCTTATCTCGCCATGCATTCCGGTGAGCCCGTGACCGGTGATCGACTCCGCACACGGGTGCTCGTGCACGCCAACGTCGACGCCTCCAAGACCACCCTCACCAACACCGCGTCCTCCGTGCGGCGCTCACTAGGACGCGACGCGAACGGGTACCTCCTCGAACCAGTGTCCTCGGGTCTCTACCACCAACGCGGGGTCGAGTTCGACGTGGCCGACTTCCATCGACTCGTCGCACGAAGTCGTCGCTCGACCAGCGATGAGGCCTTCGACCTCTACGTGAGCGCGCTAGGACTCGTGCACGGTGAGCCACTCGCCAGTGTCTTGAAGGGATTCGAATGGTTCACCTTCGAGGGGCACCGCGCCCAGCTCCAGCGCGACGGTGAGTGGGTGGCGCTGGCCCTGCACGACGCCGCCCTCGAACGCAACGACGTCGAAACCGCCTTCTGGGCGCTTCGCCAAGGACTTCTGCTGGACCCGGAGTCCGACGAGTTGGCGCACGCGCTCCAGCGCGTCCCGCGCCTACGCCAATTTCGAGGAGATGGAACTAGCGCTGCGCAGGACGAGACCATCCGCCCCGGCCGCGCTGTAGCGATGAGCTGGGCGTTCGAGCGCTTCGGTCGCTAGATCGTCCAATAACTGAGAGAACGCCAGCGGCGGCGTCACGAAGAGGTGCTTGGAGAGCGATCCCGGGATGGTGTTGACCTCGTTGACGTAGAGTTCGGACTCGTTGGCGAGGAAATCAATACGCGCCACCCCGCGCACCAGGGCGATATCGACGATCCGGCGCGCGGCCGCCTCCAGGGCGTCGCTCTGGCCCGCGGGCAGTTGTGCGGGCAGTTCACGCGGAGCCGACACCATGCCTTCACCGCCCACGTACTTGTCGCGGTAGTCCAGGATCTCGGCGTCGGGGGCGCGTCGAAGAGGTTTCTCAATCGCGGAGAGTTCGACGCGCGGGAACGTGCGCACGGCGATCTGCACGTCGGTGAGGTCGGCGCGGAAGGGTTCGACCACGCAGCCGCGCGCGAGGTGCACGTTGGTGACGAGGCGGGCCTTCGCGGTGGTCAGGTCCGCCACGACGTCGATGCCAATGGAGGAGCCTCCAAAACGCGGCTTCAAGATGTAGGGACCATCAAAACCCACTTCGGTGGTGTCGTGGGTCAGGAGCGCGCGCGGCAACGAGGTGAGCCCCGCCTGGGCCACCAGGGAGGAGAACGCCCACTTGTCCATGCCGATCGCCGCTCCGGCCACACTGGGGCCGCTGTAGGCGATGCCCGCGAGGTCGAGGGCCGCCTGGATGGTCCCGTCCTCACCCGGACCGCCGTGAGTCGCCATGATCAGAACGTGAAGGTCGAGACGACGCTCCTTGGAGAGCCGGCCTCCCGCGGCGAAGAATCCACCCTCGGCCCCCAGTCGCAGTGAGAGTTCGCTCGAACCCTTGGGCACGCCCTCGAGGAACGCCTCGGCCTCGCTGGTGGAGGCGACCTGGAAGAAATCGCCCGCCTTGGTCCAATAGATACCCACGGCCTCGCCGTGCCCGCGATGGAGTTCGCGCAGGGCCAACAGGCCGGTCAGAATCGAAATATCGTGCTCGGGGCTCGGGCCACCGAACAACACACCTACAGTCACTGATTTACCTCACGACTCGTCCGAAACATCAAGGGTAGTGGTCAGGCAGGTCATTGAGGTATAACACCGCGTCACCGGCGCGCAAGGACTCGCGAACCCACGCCACCGCCTCGTCACGAACCTTGAAATGATGGGCCTGGGGACCGTATCCCGCGCGAAGAGCGGCACGATTGGTGCGCCCCACGATCACGAGTTCGATGTCGCGGCGTTTGATCTCGCGAGCCAGTTGCTCATTCTCGGGCCCCTGTCGCTCGCCCAGCTCAATCAGACCCGGGGTGACGACAACCCGTCGAGCACCCTGAGCGACACCGTCGAGCACGTCGAGCGACGCTCGCGCGCTCGCCGGATTCGCATTGAAGGTGTCGTCGACGACCACGACGCCCGACGGCGCCGTCGCCACCGTCGCTCGATTGGCCACCGCGCGCACCCCGCGCAGACGCCGCTCGAGTTCCACCGTGAGCGCCCCCACTTCGAGGGCCGCCGCGATGGCGCAGGCCACGTTGGTCGGCTGCACGCCCACGACCGGTTCCATGGTGGCGACCTCTTCGGCGTCGACCACCACGCGCCAGCGCGCGCCCGCGGGAATCACTCGCACGTCGGCGGATTCGGCGCTCGATCCCGCGGTGCGCACCCGGCGATCGCCCAGGCGCGCGGGCCAGAGCGCGAGTCGCGGATCGTCGATATTGACGATGACGACGCGGGCGCGTTCGGTGATCTCGAACTTTGCCCCCTCGATCACGTCAAGACTCTTCATGCGCTCGAGGTGTACCGGACCAATCGCGGTGACGACCGCGATGTCGGGCGTGCACCACTCGCACAAATTTCGAATCTCGCCGGGTCCGTAAGTGCCCATTTCGGCGACGAAGACCCTCGTCGCATCGTCCAGATTCTCATTGATGGCGCGTGAGAGTCCCGCACGGTTGTTGAAGCTCTTGGGCGTCGCCACCACCCCGCCATCGCCACTCAACAGGTCGGCCAGATGATTCTTCGTGGACGTCTTGCCGTAGGAACCGGTGATCCCCACCACCAGGGGATGCACCCGAGTCAAGCGATCACGAGCCTGGTCGACGAACGTCGCGGCTCGACGCGCCTCGTAGGGGGTCAAGACGCGCGCGGCCAGAGCGAGGGCGAAGGGCACCAACCACACCACTAGCGACCCCACGAGGATTTCGTCGTGCCCCAATGCCCCGAGGGACACCACCAGTGCTGACGCCACGATCGCGACCACGGCCACCGTGACCAGTCGACGCGTCCACTGCAACTTTCCGGTGCGTCCCCGTGGGGTGAGTCCCCAGGGACAGAGCGCACCGTAGAGGACCGTGTCGACCACGAGAATGACGGGGAGGTGGGCCAGAAGAGCCACGAGCAACACGACGGGCAAGGTGCTCCACAGTAGGAACGACAGTGAAAAGGGTTGCCACCACGTGGAGACCGCCGTCGAGCGACCCAGGGGCCACGACCAGCGGCGCCAGAATCGGACCATGGACGTGGCCTGGTAGTGCTCGCGTTGCAGGACCCGCAGCCAACGCACCAACTGGGCAACGTAGGCCAACG
This sequence comes from Actinomycetota bacterium, assembly GCA_029850535.1. Lineage (GTDB taxonomy): Bacteria > Actinomycetota > Acidimicrobiia > Acidimicrobiales > RAAP-2 > RAAP-2. The sequence goes on from JARCRU010000103.1 coordinate 28,969, forward strand.
CCAGCGTCAGGGCCGCCACGACCCACCAGAGCGCGCTCACGAACCCGTCACCAGCTGCTGCACGTGACTGGCCAGGGCGAAGGGCCGCTCCGTGGGTACGAGGTGACCAGTTTCGGCCAGAACCTCGAGTTCGACGTGGACCGAGTGCACCAGGCAGTCCCTGATCCGCTCGGCCACCTCGAGGGGAACGTCGCGGTCGTTGACCCCCCACACCAGTGAGACCGGGGCGACAATCTGATCGAGTTGCGTCTCGAAGCTCTCGTTCACGCTGGCCACCAGGATGTCGCGCAAAAGTCCCGAAGCGTTGCGATAGTCCCTCGACCCGTACTTCTGTCGCGCCGCCTCCATCCGCGATTCGCCGATGAGACCACGGCCGTGCAGCGCGCGCACCCACCGGTACGCCAGGGGCGAACGGCGCGCGTTCGCGAGGCGGATGAGTGGCGCACCACTCAACACCAAGGCCTTCACGCGCTCGGGGTGCGACAGGGCCAGGGCCGTGGCCACCCGACCTCCGTTGGAGTGACCCACCAGTACCAGGGGCGCCGTAGCGAATTGTGCGAGGACCGGTTCGAGGAGTCGTGCGTACAGCGCGCTGCCACCGGCGACGTCGGGCAAGGGCGACGCACCAAAGCCCGGCAGATCGAGAGCCACCGACGCAATTCCCTCGCGCGCCAATTCGTTCGCCGCGGCACCAAAGTCAGCGCCCGTGCGAGCCCAGCCGTGCAGCCAGACCACCTGAACAGGCCCGTCGCCGTACGCCTCTCCGAAGATGTTTCCCTCACCGTAGGCACGCAACACGTCACTCAGGTTAGTGAAGCCGTCGCTCGCGACCCGTGCGCCGTGGCGAATTACACTCACCGGTGCGGCGCGCACCCTACGTCACGGCCAAACGGTAGCGTCATGGACACCATGAGCGACGAGATCGGTTTCTCCGAGGACCAGTTGGTCGGACTCACCCCCGAGCAACGAGAGGCGGTCACCTCCCCCGCCCGGCGCCTCCTCGTGCGGGCCACCGCCGGCTCGGGCAAGACCCACGTGTTGACCCTGCGCATCCAGCGTCGTATCGCCCTCGCGGAAGTCGACGCGGACCAGGTCCTCGCCATGACTTTCACGCGCAAGGCCGGTGACGTGCTGCGCCGGCGTCTCTTTCGATCGGGAATCCGTGACGTGCGCGCGGGCACCTTTCACCGGGCGGCCATGAACATCGTCAACGACTACCGACTCGACCATCACCTCAAGCCCTTAACCATCGAGGCCAATCGCCGGCGCGTGGTCACCGTGCTCGCCCAGCAATTGCGCGACGACGGCGTGGTCAAACTTGACGAGTGGCAACTGCCACGACTCGAGCAGGAGATCGGTTGGGCCCTCAGTCAAGGTTTCCACGGGGCCACCTACGCGCGCGCGGCGAAGAAGGCCCGACGCGACGCCCCCCTGGCGCCCGCCCTCTTCGCCGAGGTGCTCGATCGCTACGTGGGACTCTGTCGAAGTCGTGGCGTCCTCGACTTCGATCTCCTCTTGAGCGAGGCGATATCGCTGTTGCGCGACGACGTCAATGTGCGCGCGGCGTTCCGTCACCGCACCCGCGCACTCTTCGTCGACGAGACCCAGGACATGAACCCCCTGCAATTCATGTTGCTGGCCCAAATGGCGGGTGACGATCCCGACTTGTTCTGCGTCGGCGACCCGAATCAGTCCATCTACGGCTTCAACGGGGCGAACCCCCAGTTGCTGGGCGACATCATGCGAACGTGGCCCGACACGGTCGTGCTGGACCTGACCCGCAACCACCGCTCGACCGCGAACATCATCGCGGTCGCCAACACGCTGCTCGAACCCGGTGCACGCGGCATCGTCCCCGCGCACGATGAGGGGGACGTGCCCCTCGTACGCGGATACGCCACCGACCTCGAGGAGGCCCAGCACGTCGCGACGTGGCTCTCCGTGCATCACCAGCCGGGCAGTCCGTGGAGCGCCATGGCGGTACTGGCGCGCACGAACGCTCAACTCGACGTCGTCCAGGGGGCGCTCGAGGCCGCCGGCATCCCCGCCGAGCGCCGCGGAGGCGAACACTCACCGGCCTCGGACCTCGTGGCGCCCGAGTCATTCTCTCGACGCGTGGAACACGAGAGCACCGACGCGGTGGCCCTCTCCACCATCCATCGCTCCAAGGGACTCGAGTTCCAGCACGTGGTCACCGTGGGGTGGGCCGAGGGCCAACTCCCCCACTACAACGCGACCACCCCCGAGGAACTCGCCGAGGAGCAGCGCCTGGCGTACGTCGCGCTGAGTCGCGCCGAGTCGAGCCTGCTGATCACCTGGAGCAAGGGTCGAAATGATCCGCGTTTTGCCGATCGCGTCCCCTCGCGATTCCTCGGTCCCATCGACGAGGTGTTGCGCGAGATCGCTCAGCGCAACGAACCCGTCACCGGGGAACGTCGTCGCCAACGACTCGACGCGATTCGTCGTGAACTCCAAACGGCCGCCCCGGAGTCCGAGGAGTCCCCCAACGTACTGGGTCGTTCCCGCACGACTACGTGAGTTCCGCGACCACCGGTGCGTGGTCCGAGGGCTTCTCGCCCTTACGCGCGTCGCGGTCGACGTAGACGGCACTCACGCGCGAGGCCGTGGCCCGGTCACTCAAGAGGTAGTCAATGCGTAGTCCCCACCCGCGGTGAAACGATCCGTTTCGATAGTCCCACCACGTATAACACGGCTCGTCAGCGTGCAGAGATCTGCCCAGGTCCACCAAGTCGGTCGCCAGCAGTGCTTCGAGAGCCTGGCGTTCAGGTGACGACACGTGGGTCGCGCCCACGAAGGCGGCGGGATCGTAGACGTCAAGATCGCTGCGGGCGACATTGAAGTCGCCCCCGACAATGACGTACTGGTCGCGATCGCGACTGGCCAGAAGGGTCCGCAACGACTCGAACCATCGCAATTTGTAGGCGTAGTGCGGATCATCGAGTGCTCGACCGTTGGGGACGTAACACGAATAGACCCGCAGCCCCTCACACGTGGCACCAATGAACCTCGCCTCGTCGTCACCGTCGAGCCCACGTTGCACGTCACTCACACCAACGCGAGAGAGGATCGCTACTCCGTTCCACTGCCCCTGGCCGTAGTGTGCGGCCTCGTAACCCATGGTGCGCAACGCGGCGAAGGGGAATTTGTCGTCGTTCTGCTTGGTCTCTTGGATCAAGACAATGTCGGGGTCGTGTCGCTCGATCCACTCGCGCACGCGCGGCCACCTCGCCGTCAACGAATTGACGTTCCAGGTGGCAACCTTCACGGCGCGTCGGCGAGGATGAAGAGCAGGTCAGCCTCGAGCGCCACGTGGCCCTCCACTGAGGCGCGTCCGTGCCCCTTGCCGCCACGCGCCGAGAGCCGCGTCATCTCACACTCGAGCAACAGGGTGTCGCCCGGCAGCACTTGTCGGCGAAAGCGGGCGTTCTCGACGCCGCCAAAGAGTGGCAGGCGCCCCGCGAAACGCTCGTCGCTCAACACCGCCACGGCACCCACCTGGGCCACCGCCTCGAGCATCAGCACTCCCGGCGTCGTGGGACGACCCGGGAAGTGACCAGCGAAGAACCACTCCTCGCCGGTCAGGGTCCAGTTCCCACTAGCGCGTACCCCCGGCTCGATACTCACCAACCGGTCGATCAACAAGAACGGTGACCGGTGCGGAATCCAATCCTCGGGATTCAGGGAGTACTCGTTCACGTCAGCGCCAGTTCCGCGATGCGGCGTTCACTGTCCACCGTCACCAAACGAAAAGTCCGTTGGTCGCCTCGCTTCAAGACATCGCGAGCTCGCGCGGGTGCGGGATCGCCGAGCGACGTCGTGGGGGCGTAGCACTCGATGGGGGTGGCATTCTTCATCGTCACCTGAATGACGGCGCCGTGCGAAGTGAAGGCGACGACCTCGCCGGTCAACGTCGCTCCAATCTTGAAGTGCTTGACGAAGGCCGCGAATCCGCCTTCGGGGTTGACTGGTTGGCGGCCGCGACGAAGTGCAACCGCCGGTGCGAGCTCCGGCGTCGACGCGGCGGGCGCGGGGGTTGAGGCGACGGGCGCGGGGGTTGAGGCGACGGGCGCCTTCTTGACCAAGGCCTTCTTGACCGTCGTCGCCTTCTTCGCGACGCGCGTGGTCTTGACCGGCGTCAGTGTGTCGCCCGGCGTCAGGTCGCCCCTGGACCCCTTGGCGGCCCGAGGTTCCTTGGGCGCTTTGGCCTCCTTGACGTCGGGCCCCGCCATCTTCCTCGCTGCCCTGGCGGGAGCGGCCGGAGCCTTGGTGATCTCCTCGGTCTTGACGACCGTTCGCTTAGCGGCACGAGGCGCCTTGACCGGCGTGAGCGTGTCACCAATCGCCGGCACCACTCCCTCGGGCAACTCGACCGCCAATTTCTTGACCGCGCGCGTGGCGCGAGCGGACTTGACTCCGCGCACCGGAAGTCGTTCGGTGAACACCCAGCCCACCCCCTTGACCGGCTTGCCGCCGATCAGGCGACCCGTGTCAAAGAGCCACGGGTACTGCTCGTGGAATTCTTGGAAGGAGTCGTTCGACAGCACCACGGCACCGATACGTTGAGCGATCTTCAAGATAAAGGCATCGCCGCGACCCACCGCCCCCGCGGGAGGGGTGACGATCTCACCCGCGATTTCGGCCTCCTTGAAGCGGGCACGCTCCGCGGCGGCCACGCGGTGTTCGAAACTGGCGTCGACCACCACGATCACGTCCGCGTGGTCGTACTCGTCGAGGAAGGCGCGTACCGCGTCATCGAGTTGCACGAGGCTCGGAATAGTGCGCCCCTCGGTGGCCAGATTGGAGCCGTCCACGACCACTCGAATAGTGGGGCGCTTCATTGCAGCGCTCGCACGAGCAAGTCGGCCTGTTCGGCCTCATGGACCAGGTGCGAACCCGTCGCCGGACTCGCCGACTCGGCACGCGCCACGTGGCGCACGGTGGTGTCACGCAAGGACTTGTGCATTTGAAGGTGCACGAACGGCCACGGTCCCATGTTCTCGGGCTCCTCCTGGAGCCAGAACACCTCGTCGGCGTTCGGGTACGAGGCGAGAATCGCCTCAATATCCTCCACCGGCCACGGGTAGATCTGTTCGACACGCACCACTGCGACGTTGCGCAGGGCAAGTTCGTTGCGACGAGCCAGAGCCTCGTGCGACACCTTGCCACTGGCCAGCACGACGCGCGTCACCGCCGAACGATCCTCGACGACGTCGTCGAGGACGCGCAGGAAGGAACCGCGCTCGAAGGACTCGAGAGGTGAACGAGTTTGCACCGCTCGTAACATCGACTTCGGCGTGAAGACGATCAGAGGCGTCACGTGCTCACGGCGAACTTGGCTGCGCAGGAGATGGAAGTACTGGGCGCCGGTGGTGGGCTGGGCGACTCGAATATTATTGCGCGCACACAACGACAAGAATCGTTCGATGCGCCCACTGGAGTGCTCGGGACCCTGACCCTCGTAGCCGTGGGGCAACAGCATCACCAGTCCGGCGGTCTGTCCCCACTTGTCCTCGGCGGCGACCAAGAAATTGTCGATGATGATCTCGGCGCCATTGACGAAGTCACCGAACTGCGCCTCCCACATCACGAGGGAGTCATTGGACTCCACCGAATATCCGTACTCGAAGGCCAGCGCCGCGTACTCACTCAAGAACGAGTCGCGCACCGTAAAGAAACCCGGCGAGTTGAGGTTCGCCAGGGGTACGTACTGCGAACCATTGTCGTAGTCGATGAGGGCCGCGTGACGATGCGAGAAGGTACCGCGACGCGAGTCCTGTCCCATCAAACGAACGTTGGTTCCCTCCAAGGTGAGCGACCCGAACGCCAGAGCTTCGGCGAGGGCCCAGTCGACCTCGCCCGTGTCGAGTAGGGCGCGACGTTGGGCGAACTGGCGCTCGAGCTTGGGGTGGATGGTGAAATCCTCGGGCGCCGACATCGTCACGCGAGCGATCTCGAGCAGTCGGTCCTTCGCGACACCGGTCTCGGGCGCGGGCACGTCGACTGGAATATCCGCGACGGGGACTTGTTCGAGCTCCGGCACCGGGACGGTGCGAACTTCGTCGAGCACACTCTGGAGGCGCTCATTGAACTGATCGAGCGCCAGTTCCGCGTCCTGCATGGTCATGTCACCGCGACGGATCAGCGTCTCGGTGTAGGCCTTGCGCACCGATCGCATCTGGTCGATGATCTTGTACATCTGCGGTTGGGTGTAACTGGGATCGTCGCCCTCGTTATGCCCGTGGCGGCGGTAGCACACGATGTCGATCACGACGTCGCGGTGAAACTCCTGGCGATAGTCGAAGGCCAGTCGCGCCACTCGCGCGCAGGCCTCGGGGTCGTCGCCGTTGACGTGCAGCACCGGCGCCTGGATCATCTTGGCGATGTCGGTCGGGTAGAAGCTCGATCGCGCCGACTCCGGTGCCGTGGTGAAGCCCACTTGGTTGTTGATCACGATATGCACCGCGCCGCCCACCCGGTACCCCGAGAGTTGCGAGAGATTGAGGGTCTCGGCCACGACACCCTGGCCGGCGAAGGCGGCGTCGCCGTGCACGAGGATGGGCAGGTACGGGAAGTGATCGGGGCCGACGATCCAGTTCGTACCGTCACTCGGGCGCACGACCTGATCCTGCTTGGCGCGCACGATGCCCTCGACCACGGGGCTGACCGCTTCGAGGTGCGAGGGATTCGACGCCATCGACACCACGATGCTGGCACCGTTGGCGTTCTGGTAGACGCCGCGAGCACCCTTGTGGTACTTGACGTCACCGCTGCCCTGGACGCTCTCGGGATCGAGATTGCCTTCGAATTCCGAGAAGATGTCGCTATAGGACTTACCCACCACGTTGGCGAGCACGTTGAGTCGTCCGCGGTGCGCCATGGCGATGACCGATTCACGCACTCCCACGTCAGCGGCAGCGTCGAGGATCGTCTGTAGGGCCACGATGGTGGACTCGCCACCCTCGAGGCCGAAGCGCTTCTGTCCGACGTAGCGCGAGTGCAGGAATCGCTCGAAGACCTCGGACTCGTTGAGGGCGTTGAGGATGTGACGCTGCTGCTCCACCGGGGTGACGTTCTTCACCCCTTCCACGCGTTCTTGGATCCAGCGCTTCTGCTCGGGGTCCATGATGTGGCCGTACTCGATGCCCGTCGTGCGACAGTAGGCGTCACGCAGGATCGAGAGAATCTCTTCGAGAGTCGCCTCGGTGCGTCCGGCCAGGCCGTCCACGACGAAAGTGCGCTGCAGGTCCCAGATCGAGAGCCCGTAACTGGCGAGGTCCAACTCGGGGTGCAGGGCCGGGGGCTCGGTGTTGAGCGGGTCGAGGTGCGCGTTGAGGTGACCGCGCACGCGAAACATATTGATGAGTTCCTGCACGCGAATCTGCTTCAGGACGTTGTCGTGGTCGTTGACTCCACTGGCACTGCGCAGATCCTTGGACCAGCGTGCGGGCTCGTAGGGGATACCCAGCGATTCGAAGACGTCGTCGTAGAAACGGTGCGAACCAGTGAGGCATTCGGCCACGTACTTCAAGAAGAGGCCCGACTCCGCGCCTTGAATGATGCGGTGGTCGTAGGTGGAGGTGAGGGTCATGATCTTGCCCACCCCGAGTTCGGCGAGCGCGTGAGGGTCAGCCGCCTCGAATCCGGCGGGCCAGGCGAGCGCGCCCACTCCGAAAATGGCGCCCTGGCCCGGCATGAGTCGTGGCACCGACTGAACGGTACCCAGCGTGCCCGGATTGGTGAGTGAACAGGTGGCCCCGACGAAGTCGTCCGCCCCGAAGGTGGCGTTATGCACCTTGCGCACGAGTTCCTCGTAGGCGAGCAGGAACTCTCGGAAATCTTTGGTGTCGGCGTCGCGAATGACGGGCACGAGGAGGTTGCGCGTCCCGTCGGGCCGCTCGACGTCCACCGCCAACCCGAGCCCGACGTGCTCGTGGCGAATGACTCCGGGTGTGCCCTTGGCGTCGACGGCGTCGACGAAGGTCGCGTTCATCGACGGGATCTTCTTCAGTCCTTGGATGATGGCGAAGGCGATGAGGTGAGTGAAGGAGACCTTGGCCCCGGTGGTGCGGGCGAGCGATTCGTTGAGCGACGCGCGATTGATCTCGAGCAGACGAGCCGCCACGGTGCGCACGCTGGTCGCGGTGGGTACGGCGAGGGAGGCCTCCATGTTCGAGACGATGCGCGCGGCCGCGCCGCGCAGGGGTGTCGCTTCAGGGTTCACCTCGAGCACCTTGGGCGCCGGTGTCGCCACCACCGCGTGGGTGGTGGTCACGGTGGGGACCGCGGATCGCTGGTAGTCGGCGAAGAATTCGCGCCAACTGGGAGACACCGTCGTCGGGTCCTGCAAGAACCGGTCGTACATGTCATCGACTAACCACGCGTTGGGCCCAAATGAACCCTTGTGGGGTGAGGAAACGGGGGAATCGGGAGGAGTCGTCACGTGGTCCAGCCTAATTGGAAACACTCGGTGACCTGATTGAGAAGCCCTCGTCGGAGTTACCCGTTCGCGGTGCCAATTTTGTTGCGATGAACGGGTAACTTGGCACCGTGCACGGAGCCCCCACCCCCTCGGGACTGCACTACCTCGACCCGTCACCGCTCGGAGCCCTCGCGCTCGCCCAACGTCGCGTCGACAATCCTCGCGCGACCGTGGTGGCGATCCACGGCGGACTCGACCGGGCCGCATCTTTCACTCGACTCAGCCGACGTCTCGAGGGCTTTGACGTGGTCGCCTACGACCGGCGCGGCTACCAGAGGTCACGCTCCCTGGGTCCGGGGAACCTCGAGGATCACGTGAGCGATCTCGAGCGCGTCATTAATTGGGCGAGCGTCAAGGGCCCGGTCATTCTCTTTGGCCACAGCTTCGGCGGACTGGTGGCCATGACGCTGGTCGCTCGCCACCACCACGTGGCCGACGTCGTGGTGGCCTACGAATCACCCCTGCCCTGGATCCTCGCACGGCCCTCGCCCACCCCGGCGCCCGGCGAGAACCCTGCTCTCGATGCCGAACGCTTCTTTCGCCGCGTGGTCTCCGACGCTTCGTGGGAACGACTCAGCCCCGCCGAGCGCGAGTCGCGACGCCTCGATGGTCCCGCGCTCCACGCGGATCTCACGGCCATGACCGGACCCCTGGCACCGTTTGAACTCGACGACGTACACGTGCCCGTGCGCTATCTCTTCGGTGATCAGCGTGCGGGTGCGTACTATCAGGCGCTGGCCCGGCGCCTGGACTCGATAAGCGCCTCCTTCTCGAGTCGTGAACTCGTCGGCGCCCAGCACGGCGCGCACCTCTCGCACCCGGACCTTCTGGCATTCGAGGTGCGCAGTGCCTTTGAGCACTTACACGTCACCTAACCCCCTCTTCATTCGTCGCCGCGGGGCCGCTACGTTGCGGTAGTTTCCACGACACGCGGTGCAAGTCACTCGGGCCGAGTCGTCGCAGGGCCGCCAGGTGCGCCGGCGTGGCGTAGCCCTTGTTGCTCTCGATGTCGTAACCGGGTGCACCACGCGCCAGTTCAGTGACCAACTGGTCACGATGCACCTTGGCGAACACGCTGGCCGCGGCCACGGACGCGCACGTCACGTCGGCCTTGATCCGCGTGCGCACGCTGGCCACCTCGACCTCGGGGTAGGGCGGCGCGAGGAGGGAGTCCTCCGCCCGACTCAGCCAGTCGTGGGCACCGTCGAGGATGATCACCTCGGGCGACAACGTCAACGCCGCCAGCGCTCGTCGCCCCGCTAATCGCAACGCCGCGGTGAGTCCGAATTCGTCAATCTCGCGCGCGCTCGCTTGCGCGACCGCCACATCGCTCACCCACTCACGTAGTGGTTCGATCAGCGCGTCGCGAGACTGCGACCGTAGAAGCTTGGAGTCGCGAAGCCCCGCGGGGAACGTTGTCACCGACGAGTCGATCACCACCACGCCCACGCAGCACGGTCCGAACACGCTGCCGCGACCGACTTCATCGATGGCCCCCACCCACCGAAAGCCCTCAGTACAGAGTGCCCTCTCCAGTTCGAGGTGGGGCGACGCAGTGCTCATTGTGGTCGAGCGAAGCGTAGGGGTCGATCGTTCATCGAACTCAAGTCTCGCCCACGATCGCCCGCCGACACGGCACCGACGGAGCGGGCCTTGGGCTTCGTGAAGGGAGGACGAAAGGGTCACCTCATCGTTAGGGTCCGCACGAACACTCGTTTGACCCCTAACGAGTCCTTACTTTGTTAGTTGGGCTCCGACGTGCACCTACGAGGTCAGTTCCCACGTCATCCCTTATTTCTTAAGGAAAGACATCGTTGTCGATCAGAAAATCGAGTGACAATATGACGATTTCTTCTTGGTTAATTCTTACGATCTTCACATACTTGCCTTGTGAAACGTACCTCTCACCGATACAGTGGCATCCAGCCCGTCTTACTGATGGGTAGGTTCAATTAACCACTTCGGTGGTCTAGGGAGGCAATAACACTATGCAAATTAAACACAGGCTGCGGCTTGCGACGACCATCGGCCTCGCGGCGGGTGCGTTGACGCTTGGACTCGTAGCTCCCAGCGTGAGTGGTGCAGCCACCCCAACCGGCACGATTACTTTCGCCGAGGGTGCGGGCGCATCGCCTAACTACAACTTCCCGTATATGGCGTGTACGTACTTCTCGGTGAGCAACATCAACCAGTTCCAGAACATGATGTATCGTCCGCTCTACTGGTTCGGTCTGGGCGCTTCGGCGGCCTACGTGCCGAGCCTCTCCTTGGCTAACTCGCCGGTTTTCTCCAACGGCAATAAGACGGTGACCATCACCACCAAGGGTTGGAAGTTCATGAACGGACAGGTCATCAACGCCCAGTCGGTGATGTTCTTCATGAACATGTACCACGCGGAGCCGACGCAGTACTGCGGCTACAACAAGGGATTCGGTATTCCAGACCAGGTCGCGAGCGTCACGTCGTCGGCGAACACCGTCGTACTGCACATGACGCAATCGATGAACCCCAACTGGTTCCTGTACAACTACCTGTCGGAGATCACTCCCATGGTGGACGCGTGGGACATGACCGCGGCGGCCACCCCGGGTACCTGTGCGACCGGCGTCTACGGCGCGAAGTCGACTGACGCGGCGTGCAAGGCCGTGTTCAACTACCTCACGGCCCAAGCCGCCAAGCAGTCCACCTACACCGACGCGATGTGGTTGGCCGGCACGGACGGACCCTGGAAGTTGTCGCACTACGACTCGCTGGGCAACGTGACGTTCGTTCCGAACACCACGTACTCCGGCCCCCAGAAGGCTCAGACGGCGCAGGTTCAGTTGCTCCCGTTCTCCACGACCGCAGCCGAGCAGATCGCTCTGCGCGCGGGCAAGGTGGACCTCGGGTACGTTGACCCCACCAGCCTGTCCGGCCTCGGAACGCCATCGCGCCCGGGTCCGAACTGGTCGCCGATCGCCAGCAGGTTCAACATGGTGGTGGGCGCTCCGTGGTCAGTTGACTACGCGGCGTACAACTTCAACTCGAAGAGCCCCGAAGCCAAGTTCTTGAACCAGCTCTACATCCGCCAGGTACTGCAGATGACGGTGGACCAGCCCCTCATGATCAAGCAGATCAACAAGGGCTACGGCTACAACCAGATCAACCCCATGCCACCGACCGCTTCGGTCGCGGTGACGGGTGCGGGAGTCTCCAAGACGAACCTCTACCCGTACAACCCGAAGAAGGCCGCGGCCATCTTGAAGGCTCACGGTTGGGCGACGTCGGGAAGTTTCCTGGCCTGTGCCAAGCCCGGCAACGCGGCCACCGAGTGTGGACCTGGCATCAAGAAGGGTGACGTCTTGACGATCACCATCTTGTACGGCAGTGGCATCCCGTCGCTGCAGACCCAGGTCTCGACTGAGGTCTCGGAGTGGAGCGCGTTGGGCATCGATGCTCAAGAGAGTGGCGCCCCCTTCAACTCGGTCGTCGCTGACTGTTCAGCCAACGCCTCCTCGTGGAGCGTTTGCCTGTGGGGAGCCGGCTGGATCTACGCGCCGGACTACTACCCCTCGGGTGAGTCGCTCTTCGCCCAGGGCGCGAGCTTCAACATCGGTAACTACAACAACCCCGCGATGACCAAGGCCATCAACGCCACCACCTTCGGCACCGCGACTCTCGCGGCGTACTCCAACCTGGCCGCTCAGCAGCTGCCGGTGCTGTACCAGCCGAACGCCGTGTCGCCTGTTGAAGTCATCAAGTCACTGAAGAGCACCATCGGATTCGCTCCGAACCCGCTTCAGAACTTCATGCCGGAGTACTACCACTTCTAAGCCAGTGGTAGCGCGCGAGCGCGAAGAAAAGAGAAGGACCCCTCCCTCGCGAGGGGTCCTTCTCTTTGGGCCCCGCGAACGCGTGAACTCAGGCTCTACCACGAGAAACGTGGTGTCCGACTGATAAACTCACCAAGTGCTTGCATACCTGATTCGGCGCCTCCTGCAGTCCTTCGTGGTCTTCTTGATCGTGATGCTGATCACCTTCGCTCTGCCGTATTTCGAGCCCGGAGGAATCCTCGCGCCCGCGTACATCGCCCTCGGCACTCACGCCAACGCCCAGACCGTCCACCAGTGGGGAATGCAGAACGGAATCTTCCATCCCTTCTTCATCAGGTTCTGGAACTACTTGCTCCAGGTCTGCGTGCACTTCAACTTGGGCTTCTCCTGGAAGAACAACATGTCGGTGTGGTCCATCATCTCGCTCTACGTTCCTCGTACGATCTGGCTCGCGTTGCTGGCATTCATCTTGACCCTCGTCATCGCCCTGCCCATTGGCGTCCTGCAGGCGAGCAAGCGCAATAGCGTGTTCGACTACTCCATGACGAACTTCCTCTTCGTCCTCTACGGCATCCCGGCGTTCTTGTTGTCGTTGCTCATGATCGACTGGTTCATCTTCGGCACCTTGCATCTACAGTTGCCGCCCTCGGACGGCTCCGCACTGCAGGTCTTCACCAATCCGGTGCCTTTCATCGTGCCCATTGTCACCCTGGCGATCTTGAATCTCGCGTTCTTCAGTCGCTTCATGCGCAGTGCCGTGTTGGACGTCCTCGTGCAGGACTACGTGCGCACCGCTAAGGCCAAGGGTGCCTCACAGCGACGCATCCTCTTCAAGCACGCCTTTCGCAACGCGCTCGGGCCGATCATCACCATCATCGGTCTCTCGATTCCGGGGCTCTTCGGTGGGGCCCTCATCATCGAGGAGGTCTTCAACTACCAGGGCGTGGGGTACGAGACGGTCTACGCGGCGCAGTACAAGGACATCCCGACGGTCCTGGGCATCACGCTGCTCATCACCGTCTTCACCCTGCTGGGTAACCTGCTCGCCGACATCGGTCTGGGCGTCGTCAATCCCCGCATCCGCGTCGAGGGGAAATAAATGAGCCAGTTGAACGAAATGCCCAACCCCTTTGCCGCCGAAGGGCCCAGCGACCAGCGCGCGAAGGACACTTCGGTCGTCGAGTCCGTCATCGTGCCCCTGTGGCGCCAGCGACTACGTATCTTCCTGCAGAACAAGCTGGCCATCGGTTCGGTAATTTATCTCGTCATCGTCGTACTCTTCTGCTACCTCGGCCCCATCATCTGGCACTTCAATGAGACCAACCAGGCGGCCGCCCTCTTCAGTACGACGAATGCTCCGCCGTCACTGCACCACATTTTGGGTACCGACGGATCGGGTTTCGATGAGTTCGGTCGCATCATGTACGGCGGCGAGTACTCGCTCTCGCTCGGGATGCTCGCGGGCGTCATCACCATCGTGGTGGGGACCATCTACGGGATGATCTCAGGTTTCATTGGCGGCGTGGTCGACTCGACACTGATGAGGATCCTCGACGCTTTCTTGTCGATTCCGATCATCTTCTTGCTGTTAACCCTCATCACCATCTTCCCGCGCACCTCCACCAGTCTGATCATCATCATCGGCATCATCGGCTGGTTCGGTAACGCCCGCATCATCCGAGGCGACGCCCTCGTCATCAAGGAACTCGAATACTCCCAGGCCTCGCGCGCGATGGGCGCAGGGTGGTGGCACATCATCCGGCGCCACGTGTTCCCCAACTCGGTGAGCAACATCGTCACGGTGGCCACCTTCGCGGTGGCCGACGCGATCTTGTTCCTAACCACCTTAGGGTACCTCGGCCTGGGGATCCCAGCCCCCGCTACCGACTGGGGCACCATGTTGAACAACGCCGCGGGAGTCCAGCCCTTCTACTGGTGGCAGGTGTACCCACTGGCCGCATTCTTCATCCTCGTCATCGTGGCCATCACCTATATCGGTGAAGCGCTACGCGACGCTTTCGAGGTTCGACTCCTCGAGCGTTAAGCGACGCCGGGGGCGAAGCAAAGTCGTGGGAACCCGGAACCCTTCAAGCCTGCCCCGCACCCACCCGTCAGCGAACGTCTCAAAGTAGGTCGAGGGCGCGGTCGTCGTCGAGACTTCGGTCGACGACGACCCCAGCGAGGATGTGATCGAATTCACCCGAGGGATCGTGCGGAATCATCCACGACGCCCATGATGGCGTCGAGTCGCTCAAGAAAGGGCATCGCCCCGAGTCTCATCAAGATCTCCCGGCCAGTGGCCGCAGCCATACGCACGTCGGCCTCACCGGGGCCGAGAAGTGTGGCCATGTCGATCGCGGTGAGAGCCTCATCCCACGGCAGGTCGATATCACGCCACTTCTGAAGGGCTGACTGATAGAGCGCGAGCGACTCCTGGGTCCGGCCTTCAAGAGCCGCCAGACCGGCTTCGATGGTCATGCGGTCCGCTTCCACCGACGGTCCGTGGAGGCCCGAGCTGACGAGTCTTTCCAGGTCCGCAGATGCCGCACCGGCGTCGCTGGCCCATAGAGACGCCCGGGCGGCACGTGCCAATTCGATGGGGCCGAAAATCGCAAGCTCCTCGAGGGACGCGTAGGAATCGTTCCTCGCCTCCGCGAGGCGACCGAGCGCTAACGCGGTTGCCGCCCGTACATCAAGGTAGCCCGCGTGAAGTTGGGGGTCGTTCGCGGTGAGAGCGTCGATATCGTCGAGGCGATCCTCCAACGAGTCGCCCCGCAACGAAAGGAATCGGCAGATCCCCGTCTGCAGAATCGCTCGGTGAATGGGTTCGGCTTCCTCGTTGAGCATCGCTTCGAGTTCGCCGAGCATCCACGACCAGTCGCCAGTTCGCACGACGGCAACCGCCACACTATCGAGCAACCAGATGATCATCATCCGACTGCCGAGGCGGCGCGCTAGGGTGAGTCCCTCGTGCGCGTTCGCCACGGCGCGTTGAGGATTCCGGACAGACTCGACGCTGGCGAGAAAGTTGAGCGCCCGAAGGACCTCGAGATCGAAGTCGTTATCTTGGGCGATACTCTTTCCGATCTCGATGATGCCGATTCCCTCAATTTGGCGGCCCACATATGTGAGAGCGCCGCCCTTTATCTGAAGCGCCCGTGCCATGGGCCGCGCCAGGGAGAAACGTTCTGCGACCTCTAAAGCTTGGTCGGCGATCTCGATGGTGCGTCGCAGCCTCCCCGACGTGAAGTAGGTGTACGCGAGTTCCGTGGTGACGACGACTCCCTCCGGCTCGGCGACGAGGTCAGGGAACTCTGAAATGGTCGCCTCGAGGAGTGTGGCGGCCTCATCTGGGGCCCCCGAGAAGCTCAGCGCCGTGGCGGTCGATAGGGAAGCGGAGAGGATTCTCCGTGTTTCGCCCAGGCTGCGCCACAGGTCGATTGCCTCGCGGAGATTCGAGAGGGCAACTTGGTAGTGACCAGCCGACGACGCCGCATTGCCGGATCGCTCCAACAGGTCGGCGCGCTCAGCGGTACCGGTCGTGATCGCGAGGGCTCGGTCGTAGAAACCGAGTGCCTGATCAAAGCCACCGAGCGCGGCGGCGCGTTCCGCGGCCGTCGACAAGGCCACGCGTGCCGTAGTGACGAGCGCCTGCGCCTCTGCGGCATCGCTCGCGTTGGTGTGGGCGGCGAGATAGTGCACGGCAACCGCCGCCGTGATCTCATCGGAGTCCAGCGTCTCGAAGTACGCCGCGGCGGCCAGGTGACGGGACTTTCGGTCGCGATGAGCAAGGGTGTTGTAGGCCACCTCACGCACCAGACCTTGCACGAACGTGTATTGACCCTGTTCGGGTGAGCGCGGGTCGCTGTCGTACGCGAAAATCTCGCGCTGGATCAACGAGCGCAGCCGCGCCTGGAGATTGAACTGATCAATACCTGAGACCACTGAGAGACCAGCCAGCGTGAAGCTATGCCCGAGAACGGCGGCGTCCATCACCAGGCTCCGGTTCGAGGTGTCGAGTCCGTCGAGACGCGAGGCGATCAGGGCGGTCAGTGTTTCGGGAATAGAAGACTCGGCGACGTCACCCACGGGCGCGTACGTCCCGTTGTCCTCTCGCACCAGTTGATTGTTCGCGAGGAGCATTCGCACAATCTCGACCGCGTAGAGGGGGACACCCTCGGCTCGTCCGATAATCGACGTCACCGCGGGTTCCGCCAAGTCAGGAATGAGCCCCTTGAGCAGTTCTCGCATAGAAGTTTCTGAGAGCGGCTCGAGGTACAGGCTCGTAAAGCTCTTGCGGCCCGATCCCCAGTCGGGGTACTGGTCGAGTAGCTCGGGACGGGCCTGGGTGACGATGTAGATCGGCACGGTGCGACACCACTCCAGGAGGTGGTCAATAAAGTCCACCGTTGCTCGGTCGGCCCAGTGCAGGTCCTCGAAGATCATCACCACGGGTCCACGCCGGGCCAGCTGTTCGAAGAACGTCCGCCACGCCCCGAAGAGTTGGTCGGCCGCGATGCCCGAGTCAATCCCCAGGAGGCTCAACAGAGCCGCTTCGATCCACTGACGATCGGCGTCGGAGAACTGCATACGGTCCAGCATTTCGGCAACCTTGGTGCGAGTGGTCGGCACGTCGTCGCTTTCGGCGAGGTGAGCCCGGCCGCGGACCATCTCACCCAGGGCCCAGAGGCCGCCCCCAGCGCCGTGGGCGGGGGACCGGCCGTGGTGCCACCACACCGTCTGGGCGAGACCGTCGATGAACTTCTCGAATTCCCACGTCAAGCGGCTCTTGCCAATCCCCCCGATGCCCGTGATGGACACCAATCTGATTCGCCCCTCGCGCTCGGTGGCGTAGAAGAGGTCTTTCAGCAGTCGGAGATCCTCGTCGCGGCCGACAAACGGTGCTTCCAACATGTCGGTACGTCCGCGCCCCCCCACTTCGGCAACGACGCGCACCGCCCGCCACGCGGGTACCGGCGTGACCTTGCCTTTGAGCATCTGCACGCCAGCTGGTTCGAAGGCGATTCCTAGTGAGGCCGCTCTCATCGTCGATTCACCCACGAGTACGGTTCCCGGCTCCGCGACTGACTGCAGTCGTGACGCGGTGTTCACGATGTCGCCCGCCACCATGCCCTGGTTGATGGCCCCGATAGTAACGGCGGTTTCACCAGTCAGGACCCCCGCGCGTGCAGTGATGCCGGCACCCAGGACCCCCAGGGCGTCGATCAATTCGAGCGCGGCACGAACGCATCGCTCAGCGTCGTCCTCGTGAGCCGTCGGCGCTCCCCACACCGCCATCACTGCGTCACCGATGAACTTCTCGACTACTCCACCGTGATGCGTGATGACCTCAGTGGCCAACTCGAAATAGCGATTGAGATTCTCGCGGATCTCTTCGGTGTCGCGTCCTTCGGCGAACGCCGTGAACCCCACGAGGTCGACGAAGAGAATTGACACCAATCGACGCTCGGCACTTGGAGTCGCCAGAGGTGCATGACTGCTAGTAATTTGTGGCGTCTCCACGGTGACGTTCGTCAAGTGTTGGCCGCACTCGCCGCAGAACTTCTCACCCTGCTCACTCGGCGCGGAGCACTTCGGACAGACGACGACGAGTGCGCTTCCGCACTCCGCACAAAACTTTCGGCCGGCTTTGTTTTCATGGCTGCATTGGGGGCAATTCATCGTGTCTTCACTTCCTCTCGCACGATTGACCGGATACTAACAGAGGAGTTTCTCATCGTTTCGACGCACTGGATAGTCTGCATGTGATGCGAATGTACTTCTGTGGAGTGCGGGGTTCTCTCCCGGCCGTTGGTTCTGAGTTCGCCACGGTCGGTGGCAATACGTCCTGCGTCGCCCTTGCCCATGACGATGATCGAGGCCCCTCTCTGGTGTTGGACGCGGGTACGGGACTGCGCACCCTCACCCGACTGCTCGATGGCGCCGCGTTTCGTGGATCATTGATTCTGGGTCACTGCCACTGGGATCACGTCATGGGCATTCCCTTCTTTAGGGCCGGGGACCGAATCGACTCACGTGTCCGAGTACTACTGCCCCAACAGGGAACTCCGGCCGAAGAACTCATGGAGCGCATGATGTCGCCACCGCTCTTTCCAATACGTCCTTCGACGTTGCGAGGGGACTGGACGTACGAAACCTATGACGAAGGGACCTTTGATCTCGAGGGGTTCCGGGTAATGACTCGCGAGATCCCCCACAGGGGCGGGCGAACGATGGGGCTGCGAATTTCCGATGGACGGTCGACGGTCGCGTATCTCTCGGATCACGCGCCCTACGATGTTGGACCCGGAGTCGATGGTTTGGGCGAGGTTCATCGGGCGGCAGTCGACATCGTGAAGGGGGCCGACGTCCTCGTCCACGATGCCCAGTACACCGACAGCGAGTTGGTCGATCGAATGGACTGGGGCCATTCGGCGGCCAGTTATGCGGTGACCTTGGGTCACGAATGTGGTGTAGGTCGCGTGTTCCTCTACCATCACGACCCCTCGCGGACCGACGACCAGGTGTTCACACTCCGGCAGTCGCTACGAGTGCCCAGTGGCATGGAGGTCGACGTTGCGATTGAGGGTGATGAGATCAGGCTTTGAGGTCGCCCTCCCCCGTTTGTCGAATTCACTACCGACGGGTGTGTTGCAACTCGAGTCAGTGTGATCGGCCAGCGGATTCAAGGAGTGAGCGTCACGATTACGACCTTGACGATCGTCAGGTGGATGCGGGCAAAGTGAGTTCATCCTTTGGACGTGTCGGTTCCCGCTTGACGTTTGATCCTTGAAATCCCTGGGCGACGTTGTGCGCGAATTCTGGTGGTGGCTCGCCCACTGATATGTAGCGCTGTGCGTTCATCAGTCGTTCGACGCCGAGATCAGCAACCCGTCAGTCGGACCTTGTTGGGGCGCTCATCGGTACGAACGGTCATCATGAGCGGATATCTGAGGATTTCGATGGACTCTCAGGATAGTGTCGTCCAACAAGTAGCTCGGGCGACTCGCCGATGACCGGCACCGCGAATTACGACGAGGCGTGCACCGACAGACTCACCGGCGTCTTCATGGGGAAGTGACACGCCGCTTCTTGACGTTCGCCAAAGGATCGGAACGCGGGCTCTTCCTGGGCACATATTTCCTGGGCGTGGGGACAACGCGTACGAAAGCGACACCCGGACGGGGGGTTGATCGCGGAGGGCAATTCACCGCTCACGCGCACGCCGCGCCGTGACGACGCCGAGGGGTCGGGAACGGGGACCGCGTCGAGCAACCCCTGGGTGTAGGGGTGCGCCGGCGAACGAAAGACCGACTCGGCGTCGCCCAATTCAACAATCTTGCCCAGGTACATGACGGCGATCGTGTCGGCCATGTAGTACACGACGGCGAGGTCGTGACTCACCATGACGTAGGACATCCCGTATTGGCGCTGCAGGTCCTTCATGAGATTCAAGATCTGCGCCTGTACCGAGACATCGAGCGCGGAGACGGGTTCGTCGGCCACGATGAGGCGTGGATTCAGGGCCAGCGCGCGGGCCAGGCCAATACGCTGACGCTGACCGCCCGAGAACTCGTGGGGGTAGCGGTCCGCCACCTTGGGGTCCAGACCGACCGAGGACAGCAGCTCGCCGACGCGCGTGGCTTGTTCCCCGCGACTCCCCACGTGCTGAATGGCCAAGGGCTCGCCGAGGATCTGCTCCACCTTCATTCGCGGGTCGAGCGAGGCGTAGGGGTCCTGGAACATCATCTGGCGATCGCGTCGTGATTCACGGGTCGGCTTGTGCCCCTTGGCGCTGACCAGATTCCCGTCGAAGTACACTTCCCCAGCGGTGAGGGTCTCGAGGCCCACGAGCATGCGCCCAATGGTGGTCTTGCCACAACCGGATTCGCCCACGAGACCCAGGGTCTCACCCTGGTTGAGTACGAACGACGCATCCGACACCGCGTGCACGGCACCCACCTTGTGACGGATCACGCCGCTCTTGATCGGGAATTCCTTGACGAGGCCTTGCGCGCGCAGGAGTTCCTTCTTCGGCGTCGGGGTGCTGGCCACGGTGCTCGGGCGAACCGTGACGGGCTGGGGACCCGCCACCGGGTGATAACACGCGAACTGGTGGCCACCACTTCCCTCCAGCGGGGGATCTTGCTGGTGGCAGGTGTCGGTCGCGAAGGAGCATCGTGGCGCGAAGCGACAGCCGACGATCTCCTTGGAGAGGTCCGGTGGCATGCCCGCAATGGAGTTCAACTCGTGCTTGCCCGTATTCTCCATTGAGGGCATGGACGCCAGTAGCGCCTGCGTATAGGGGTGATGCATTTCCGTGAAGAGCTCTCGAGTGGGCGACTCTTCAGCCTTTCGCCCGGCGTACATGACGACGACTCGATCGGTGCGGCCCGCGATGACCCCCATATCGTGAGTGATCAGCAACATCGCCATCTTCAACTCGGTGCGTAGGTGGTCAAGGATGTCCAAAATCTGCGCCTGGATCGTGACGTCGAGGGCCGTAGTGGGTTCGTCGGCGATAAGTAGTGAAGGAGAGCACGTCAGGCCCATGGCGATGATCACGCGTTGGCGGAGTCCGCCCGACAATTCGAAGGGGTACTGGTCGAGGCGCTCCGCGGGACGCGGCATCTCCACCATCTCGAGGACTTCGAGCGCGCGCTTACGCGCCTCGGCCTCGGACACTCCGTTGTGAATCCGCAGTCCCTCACCGATCTGTCGACCGATCTTCATCGTGGGGTTGAGCGAACTCATCGGGTCCTGAGGTATCAACGCCACCGACTTGCCACGATGACGTCGCATCTCGTTCTCGCTCAGCGACGCCAGGTCCACTCCGTTGAGCACCACGTTGCCCGCCGAGATCTTGCCGTTGTTCGGTAGCAGTCGCATGATCGCGAGTCCCGTAGTGGTCTTGCCGCAACCCGACTCGCCCACGAGTCCGACGCATTCACCGGGCTCGATGTTGAGCGAGAAATCATTGACCGCCGTCGCGAATTTCTTCTGGACGGAGAATTGCACTGACAAGTTGTTTACCGAAAGCAGCGAAGTCATTAAGAGAAAATCATAGTCCTTGGACTCGCCACGACCCCTCGTCGAACCCCCTTTTCGCCTCCACCCACCATGATTTACTGGTCTGTAGCGACCCATGGGGCTCCTAGTATCAACCGGGTGGACAACCTCGCGATACTGGTCCCACTCAAGGGCTTCGAGATCGCCAAGAGTCGGCTCCGCGAGGGTGGACTCGACGGAGTCGACGAGGTGGTCCGCAACCTCGCCCTCGGCGTGCTACGAGCGGCGCATCCGCGGCCTCTCTTCGTCGCCTGTGAGTCACCTGGCGTAGCGAGTTTCGCGCGCGAGTGCGACGCTGAGGTCATCACCTCGCCCACCCCGGGTCTCAACGAGGCGGTGACCCACGCGTATCGAGAGCTAAGTGAGCGTTTCGATCAGATCTTGATTGCCCACGGCGACCTTCGCGATCCTCGCGGTCTCGGCGAGTACCGTCCGCGCGACGGGGTCACCGTGATCACCGACGACCGACGTACGGGCACGAATGCCCTCGCCCTACCGACGAAGGTGGACTTCAACTTCCGCTTCGGTCTCGGATCCGCCGAGGCGCATCGGCGAGAGGCGCAGCGATTGGGCCTTGCGGTGCACATGGACTACGAAAGTCCCTGGCGCTTCGACGTCGATGAGCCCGCAGACCTCATCGCATAAATGAAATCGAGGGGGTCTCGCGACCCCCTCGAATCTCGCATCCTCTCGTGAGAATGCTCGTGCGGTGCTACTACTTCTTGGCTACGGCCTTCTTGGCGGGAGCCTTCTTGGCTACTGCCTTCTTCGCGGCTGGTGCCACTTTCCCTCCTTGGGTTTCAACGTTGAATCAAATTGGGACCTCGTAGTCACCACCATGGTGATTCGTTGTCGGTACCGCCTTGATCGACGTGCACTCGACCATGTGTCATCCAACTTCACAGTTGTACGACGACTACTCGCAGTGCACGGCCATTCGCGAAGGGCACTACTCAGTCATTTCGAAAATAACTTTGTATTCACGTCCCCTCCGCAAAGGACAATTAAAGTCCACTCGCTTTACGTAGCAATGTCAAGCACCCTCATCATTTTTTCCAACCGTTGGTGATCGTGACACTCGATCGCGGCAACTACCTCGGACGCTCTCTTCACCACGACGTGTCCAGTGGCGAGCAACGTTCGACGTTGGTCCTTGGTCCGAGTCGAAGTGGCAAGACCACTTCACTGATCATTCCCAACTTGCTGATGACGACGCGATCGTCGATCATCACATCAACGAAGGATGACGTGATGCGCGCGATGAGCGGAGTGCGCCACGATGGGGCGACATTACTCTTTGACCCTTCGGGCACCGTGCCCACACCGGTGGGAGTTCGTCGCGTGGGATACTCACCGATTCGTCAGGCTCAGTCCTGGGACGGCGCGGTCCTGGCCGCACGTAGTCTCGTCGACGTCAGTCGCCGACGTCACCTCGACGAGGGCGACTCACACTGGAACGAACGAGCGGGCGCCCTCGTCGCTCCCCTCCTGCACGCCAGTG
The DNA here is from genome assembly GCA_029850535.1 of Actinomycetota bacterium. GTDB lineage: Bacteria > Actinomycetota > Acidimicrobiia > Acidimicrobiales > RAAP-2 > RAAP-2. Next base: position 51,851 of record JARCRU010000103.1, read on the forward strand.
CCTTGCGTGGCGAATCTCTCGGACAACTGGCTTCGCGAGTGGATGCGCGCAGTGCCGACGACGTGCTCAGCTCACTCAGCGATCGCTACGGTCCCGCACACGCGTGCGTCACCGCGCTCAGCGGTGTGCTGGCCACAGAAGAACGGGAGCGATCAGGGATTTGGTCGACGGCATCTGGACTCTTCGCGGGGATGCGCACCGACGCGGCGCGGGCGTCGGCGCGTGAGTCCCCCCTCGACATTGAAGAGTTCCTCAGCGGTCCCCACCAATTGCACGTCGTTGCACCTAGCCGCTACCAGGCGGTGAGTGTGCCCCTCGTCGTCGGAATGATTGAGGAGGTCGTGCACGCCACCTACGACCGTCACCATCGTGGGGCTCGTCTCCTCCTCGCACTCGACGAACTCGCCAATGTTGCGCCACTACCACGACTCGCCGGCATCGTCTCCGAAGGAGGAGGTCAAGGTGTACTCACGCTCGCGTGCTTGCAGGATCTCAGCCAAGCGCGCACTCGATGGGGGGCGAACGCCGACGGGTTCTTGTCACTCTTCCCCACCACCGTGGTACTGCCCGGCATCGCCGATCGCGCGACACTCGAGATGATTCAACAACTGGCCGGGAGGTCGCTCGTCGAGTCGCACCAGGTGCAGCACTCGCGACGGGGCCGCGCCGAGGGCTACTCACGCTCGTGGATCGAGCGCGACAACGCGACGCTCAGCGACGTGGCCCGAGGCCGAAGTGGCTACGCGCTGGGGCTCAACGAACGAAAGGACGTGCGCTGGATCGAACTGACTCCGTCGTTCGCCGACGCGAGGTTCACTCGCTACCTCGAACGTCCAAGGTTGTCGCGCGAGATCTCGCGAGAGCGCTGACGCCAGGAGTCAATCTCGCGCGCGTCCAATGGTCGAGGACCGCGTTCTCTGATGGCGGCGATCATGCGCGCCTCGCGCACGCTCGTCGTCACTTCGCGCACGCCTCGTCCGGTGGTCATGGTGGGATAGAGCTGGTCGACGCCGGTGGTGACGTTGCGAGCCCCACTCCCCCACGTCGCGGCGTTCGCCCACGCTTCGACGAGGTGTCGGCGCGCGACGCTGACGCGTCCTTCGAGGGCCGCGCCGAAGGCGTGCTCGTCTAAGAGATCGCGCTGTCGTGTAGGCGTGCGCACTACGTCGTAAGGTTCAAATCGCGACAGGTCAGTGTGCCACGACGTCAGAATCTCCTCTCGAGTCCACTGGTGTTTGGCACCACGATCTGCGAAGTGGCCACCCCACAGGACACGGTACCCCTCGTCGAGCCCGGCCACGTGTTCGACCCCTTCGAAGGAGCGCCAGGGTGCGTAGGGGGTCGTGCGAGCGACGTTCGCACGCAGCGATGAACGATACAGCGCGTCGGCGGCCGCGGCGTGCGCGAAGAGTGCCCGCGAGTCAAGAACTCCTTGAGCACCCTCGGGACGAGCACCGACCAATACGTGGTCGTGCACGTGGGGCTCCCCGTGTCGATTCACGCCGTGGGTGAAGGCCACCACCTCGGTCCATCGTCCGGCCACGTCGTGGTCTTCACCATCTCGTCGCTCCCGCACGACCACGGCGCGCTGCTCGAGGTACTCCAGTGCGTCGCCCACGGCGTGGCGGTGCGCGCGAAGCACTGCGGGAGCGTGATCGGGATCGACGGCCACCAAGATCGACAGCGATCGAGGGGCGGCCACGATGAGGTCGTAGCCGACCACCGCAGAGCGCTCACTGGTTTGCAGAACCCGCTCAACGTCGGCGTCGCGAGTCGCGTCGCCCGCCCCACGCCACCACCACTGCGCGGGCCCGTCACGCACACCGTCAAGCTCGAGCGCACGGTCGTCGCTCAAGTACGACACGTCGCGCGAGCGTCGCACCAATACTCGTAGCACGGGACCTCCTCGCGAGGCCCAACGGTCGCCTAGAGCTGGCTCAAAATCCGATTCGCCAGGTCGTGCCCGGCACGGACGTAGTGGTCAGAAGCCACGACCGCCCCCGGACCCGCCAGCAGCATGAGATGATCGAGGAAGTTGGAGTCGGTGACGTGGAAACGAACGGCGTGGCGACCATCGGCGAGGGGCACCCATTGCGCCCCGGGCAGGGGCTCGAACAGATATCGCGCGGATCCCTCAACGATGACCACCACTTCGTCACCACCCTCACCCACTGCCGTCAACCAGTTCGTCACCGGATCGGATCCGCGCTCCTCGCTGATGTGCGACTTCGCCAGAATCGTCGCGATGCGGTCCACGCGGAAGGTTCGCCAGTCCTGACGGTTGAGGCAGTAGGCCCGCACGTAGGTGTGACCATTGAGCACCTTGACCTGCGAAGGCTCGATCCATCGCTCCTCGACGGCTTCGGAGGTACCAGCGGCGTAGGTAATCTTGAGTTGCTCGCGCTGGGTCACCGCCTCGTAGACCGCCGAGAGCAACTGCTCGTTGGTGGGATGCTCGACTCGAATGAAATGACTGGTCTCCTCCTCGATCTTCTCAATCGCCGAGAAGATCGCGGGGTCCTCGAAGAGCCGGGACGCCTCGTGCAGCGCTACGTTGAGCTCGAAGAGGTCACGCCACATGAAGGCCGACGGTTCGTCGTCGTCCACGAACTCGGCGCGGTACGTCGAGTCGTCGGTGTCCTCGTGATCCCAGTCGTCGCATTCCTTGATGACCCGCGCGGGAAAGGACATGACGTCGTCGAATGCGTCGACCATGGGTTCCATGGTCACTAGGCGCCCCATGATGGACCGCACCGCGTCGGGCTCGAGGGAGAAGCGCTTCGCCAGTTCCGACACCCGTAGTCCATCCTCGGCGTTGTAGACCGCGTGCAGCAGCTGCAGCGTCTGACCGAGCACATCACCCGACGCGAGCGTCGGGAACTTGATGGTCGACGCCGACGGAGCCTTACCCTCATTGACGTGACCGAGCCAGTCCTTCAGATCCTTGACCAACGTCTTAGGACTCACGAGTCGCACCCGTTCGGCACCCTCGAGAACGAATCGCAGCGCCGCGTGGGGCCCGTCGAAGGTGATGCCCACTTCCACGCGTCCGTCCTTCTTCTTCGCCGCGGTCGCTCCGGGAAACTGGCGCACCAACAATTCGGCGTAGTCCTGGTTGGTGAGCACCACCACGTCAATTGGCGTAGGACGCTTCTGGTACTGGGGACGCCACGACGAAGCGAGTTCCGTGGTCACCTCGTCCACGTCGAAGTCCTGTGACGTCACCACGGGCATCGAGGTGATGCGGCTGAAGCGGTACCCCTTGATCATCCCGCCGCCCACCTCACGGGCCACCAAGTAGGAGCGTCCAGCCTCGTGAAGAATCTCCAGGGGCTCGACGAGACGCTCCTTGCGCACGGAGGACTGGTACTCGAAACGAAGTTGACGTCGCACCTTGATGGCGCGAATCGCCGGGGTGAGAAACGCCGAGTACTCCAGCCCGCCGTCGCCGGCGGGTCCGTCGTTGAAGACGCTGAACGCCCCCGACTTGCCAAAGCCGCAGAACCCGAGCGCCGTCGCGACCACTCGTCGTTCTTCGGGCGTGAAGTGAATCGGTGGCGAGTACCCACTACTGGGGTCGATTTGATACCCCACCAGTTCGTCGGGACGTGTCACCGTCTCGATCTGAAAGCCTAAATCGCGGATGCGGGCCTTGTCACGCTCGAACTTCTGGCGCACCGCGGTGTCGTTACCCACGTACGCAGCCACTTTCTTCGGGAACTTGGAGGTAGCGGGAAACTCGTCGATCCTGAGATCACGCACGATTTCGTCCTGCGTGAGCGGACGCGCGTCAGCGTAGGCGCGCTGCAGCAGCAGTACGAGGGCGACGATGCGCTCACGACTCGGTTCGGCGCCGACGCGCGGACTACTCAACTTTGTTCTCCATCACCGTGAAGGGTAGCGGGTGAGAACGCTCGACGGCGTCACGTCTGCCCTAGGTCGTCATCGCCCTCGATCGCGGACCGACGCCAGGGTCCCGATCGCCCCCCGGACTTTTCCCATAGCGCCACGTGCTCGATGGTCATGGTGCGATCAATCGATTTACACATGTCGTAAATCGTGAGGGCGGCCGTCGTGACCGAGACCAGCGCCTCCATCTCCACGCCGGTGCGGTCCACGGTGTCCACCCCCGACTCGACTTCGATGAAGTTGTCGCCAATGGTGAAATTGACGTAGACGTTGCCGACCAACACCGGATGCGCCATGGGTAACAGCGTGGCGGCGGCCTTCGCCCCCTGAATACCGGCCACGCGCGCGGTCGCGAGTACGTCGCCCTTCGCGGTGGCGTTGGACGCGATAGCCGCCGTGGTCTCGGGGGCCATCATCACGCGACAACGCGCCAGGGCGCGCCGTGCGGTGACCTCGGTGGGGCTCCGATCACGCGGAAAGGTGCCGCCGAGGGGCGAGGGGCGTAGTTGGTGGAATTCGTCCACCACGTCATGCTACTGAGGTCGCGGACTAGGAGAGATAGTGGGCGAGTAAACTGGTCTGATCATTAGGAAAAGAGAAGGTTGATGCCGACCTACGAATACGAATGCCAAAGTTGTCACCAGCGAGTCGAGGCCGTGCAGAAATTCTCCGACGCGCCCTTGAGCGTGTGCGAGCACTGCGGGGGCGAGCTGCGGAAAGTGTTTTCGGGCGTGGGCATCGTCTTTAAGGGCTCGGGCTTCTACAAGACGGACTCGCGCGGCTCCTCCTCCGCGTCGACGCCACCGGCCACCTCGGCCACGACACCGGCCGCGACGTCGACGTCGACGTCGACGTCGGGCGACTAACTACCCGACAGGGAAATCGCGTCGATCGCGAGTGTCTGCGCCGCCGTCGTGCCGGGCAGCCACTCCACGTCGTTGCCGACGTAGACCACGTCGAGCAACATGCGCTGCAAGGTTGAGGCGATCGTGACTTCGCGAATGGGCTCGGCGAGAACTCCATCGCGAATCATCAGACCGGTGATGCCCACTGAGAAGTCACCCGAGATGGGATTCACGCCCGAGTGCACGCCGGTGAGTGACTCGACGAAGACACCGTTTCCCACGCGACGAAAGATCTCGTCCTGGTCGTACTCTCCGGGTACCAACTGCAGCGCGCGACAGCCCGCCGAGGGCGAACCCGACACCCCGCCGCGCACGGCGTTACCGGTCGACGCCGTGCCGGCACGTCGACCTGAGACCGTGTCGTAGACGAAACGCTGCAATTGTCCCTCGGTGATGAGTTCGTTGCGTCGCGACGCCAGGCCCTCGGAATCAAAGGGGCTCGCCGCGAAGTGTCGGGGGTCAGTGGGGTCGTCGATGAGCGTCACCAGCGGCGAGGCCACCAACTCACCCAGGCGTCCGGCGAAGAAGGAGCGTCCGCGCACCACTGCGTCACCGCTCAGTGCGCTTCCCATGAGGGACCACAGCGTGGCGGCGGTGCGCGGATCGAAGACCGCGATGCCCTTTGACGACGGCGCCTTGACCGCTCCCAGCATCCGCGTGGCGCGGCGGATGGCGTCGGACGACGCCTTCTCCAGCGAGAGGTCACCGGGGGCGCGACCCACCGAGAGTCCCCAGCCGGTCTGGTCCTCGTCGCCCTCGGAGGCGATCGCCTCGACCGACACGTAGGCGCCCGAGCGCTCGAGCGTGGCGGCGATTCCCGTGGTCGTCACGATGGCCGCGTCGGCCACGTAGTCGGAGTAATTTGCGGAATCGACTTGACGGATCCGCTGGTCGCCCCCGCGCACCATGGCCTCGAGTTCGATGGCCAGCGCGACCTTCTCGTCCATGGAGGTGGTGGACACGCGCGGATCGCTCAGCGACAGCGTCACCGCCGATACGCCGTCGGGTCGCGCGAAGGCGACGAACTCATCCTCCGTGGCGTACCGGGCGTTGTCGCGGGCGTTGGTGATCGCCTCAACGATCGCCTCCTCGTCGAGGGATCCGGCGTAGGCGCTGCCCACCCGCGCTCCCTGGGGACCGTCAATCAGGATGCGGATGCCGATTTCGGCCGACGATGAACTCGAAAGGTTCTCGACTTCGCCCTGGTAGGCCTGGATCTCGGTCTCCACCCCTCGCGAGATGAAGACTTCCATCTCCTCGCCGCCGTGCGCGCGCTCCAGCAATGCTTGAGCGCGTTCGAGTAGTTCACTCACGCCGCCGTCCCCCCGATAGTGATGCCCGACAGTCGCATGGTGGCCTGGCCGCAACCCACCGCCACCTGCTGGCCATCCTTGCCGCAGGTTCCTGGCGTGGTCGAGAAGTCCGTGGCGACGGCGTCGACACGTTTCAAGATCTCGGGGCCGTTACCAATGAGGTTGCAGTCGCGCAGTGGCGTCGTAATGCGGCCATTCTCAATCATGAACGCCGCCGTGGCCCCGAAGACGAAATCACCCGTCGCGGTGTTCACCTGACCGCCACCGAGCTGAGCCACGTACACGCCACGCGGGGTCTGCGCCACGATCTCGTCCGCGTCGGCGTCGCCGGCCAGCAGATAGGTGTTGGTCATGCGCACCATCGGCAGATGGGCGTAACTCTGACGGCGTCCGTTGCCCGAGGAGGCGCGACCCTGCTTACGCGCGCGCAGGTAGTCCCACATGTAGTCGGTCAACACGCCGTTCTCGATCAACACGTTGCGAGCACCGGGTCGACCCTCGTCATCAATCGCCAGGTACCCCCATTCCCCCATCATGGTGCCGTCGTCGACCAACGTCACCAGTGGCGAAGCGACCAATTCCCCGACCTTGCCCGCGTAGACCGACGCCTGCTTCATGACCGCATCGGCCTCGAGACCGTGGCCGCAAGCCTCGTGAAAGAGAATGCCCCCCGAACCACCCGCCAACACGACCGGCAAGTCGCCCGAGGGGGCCGGGCGGGCCGACAACTTCGTCAGAGCCTGTTGGGCCGCGCCGAGCGCGGCCTCCTCGATGGAGTCAATCGACAAGAACTCGAAGCCTCGTGTGGCAGCTAGCGGTCGATAGCCCGTCTGCATACCGCCATCACCGTTGGCGACGCACGAAACGGCGAATCGGGTCCGCACCTGTTCGTCAGCGGCGAAGATGCCTTCGGAATTGGCCACCAGGAAACGTCGCGTCGAGTCCGACATCCCCACCTGAACCTGACTGATAGCGTCGTCACGAGAGCGCGCGACCTCGTCGGCGCGCATCATCAATTCGATTTTGGCGGATTTCTCCACACTCGACGGCGACACCTGCGCTCGCGACGGGTACTCGCGCAAATTCTCCAAATCCACCTCACGCACTCCGCCGCGACCTTCGCGCGCCACCGCCGCCGCCGCGCGCGCGGCGGTCAGGAGCCCCGATTCGGAGAGATCGGCGGTGTGTGCGAAACCAGTGGTCTCACCGACCACCACGCGCACGCCCGCGCCGCGAGCGCGCGCCGAACTTAACTCTTGAATACGGCGCTGATCGAGCGACGCCGACGCATTGGCCCGGTCCTCCACGAAGACCTCCGCGAAGTGGGCCCCACGACCCATGGATTCATTCAATACTCGCTGCACGACGTCGCGCGCCACCAGGGTGTCAGACATGTTCATCAGACTACCGGCGCCACTGGTGAGTACACTCCGCCTTAGGTCACCTCGGCGTACTGGTCAGGGGCCCAGACAAGAGGAGCGCTCTATGAGCCTGGTCATCCTAAGCATTGCGGTCATCGTGGTCCTGTTGGCCATCCTTCTGCTGCTCAAGGCCGTGCGCATCGTTCAACAGGGTTTTGTCGGCGTGGTCACCCGCTTCGGAGAGTTCAAGGCCATCCGCAACTCGGGACTGACCTTCATCGTGCCCTTCATCGAAGTGATGAAGATCGTCGACGTACGCGAGACACCGCGCACCGGAGACCGTCAACAAGTGATCACCCGCGACAACGTGGCCGTCATCGTGAACGCCACCATTTTCTCCCAGGTCGTCGACGTGCGCCTCGCCCTTTTCACCAACTCTGACTACCTGGTCAGTACCGACAACCTGGCGCGAACCTCAGTACGCGCCGTCTTCGGCTCCATCACCCTGGACGAAGCCTTCTCCCAGCGCGAGCGCATCGGCACGCTGCTACAGACGCAGATGGAAGAGGCGACCGACAAGTGGGGAGTGCGCATCAATCGCGTCGAGGTTTTGGAGATCACACCACCTGAACAGATCCTCCAGGCAATGGCCCTCCAGAAGCAGGCCGACCAGGAGAAGCGAGCGCGCATCCTCGAGTCCGAGGGTACCCAGATGTCGGCGGTCAACGTGGCCGACGGCGAGCGTCAAGCCGCCATCAAGGAGGCCGAGGGGGCCCAGCAGTCAGCGATTTTGCGCGCTGAGGGACTTCGCCAAGCCACCATTCTCGAAGCCGAGGGCCGTGCGCAGGCCGTCGCCCTCGTCTACGCCGCCATCAAGGCCCAGTCACCCGATCCGACCCTGGTGGCAATACTGCAACTCGATACACTCGCCAAGTTCGCCGCGTCCGAGAACACCAAGTTGATCATCCCCGCTGAAAGTGCCGCTCTGCTCGGGGCGGCGCAGGCCCTGCGTAGCGTCATGTCCGACGTACCCACGATGGCGGCGACACCGCCATCGTCCTAGAGTCAGCGGTCGTTCGAGGAATTGCGCGGCTCGACCCACAGGGTCGTACCGTACGCCTTGGTCACCACGACGGGTGTCGCCACCGCGATGCTCGCTCCGGCGCTCGTCACCGCCCGCCAGTGCTCGCCGTGAATCTTGATCCGACCGGGGTGGATCTCATCACCCACCTCATCCTCGACGATGCCGAACTGACCGGTCAGCGTCGTGGAGATGGGATGGGCGAGGTCCCCCGCGGGTGGCCGCATCTTCTTCAAGGCGTAGGGCCGCAAGAATCCCATCGTGACCGCCGTCACCAGGAGCCACACGAGGGCTTGGACGGGAAATGACACGCCGCCCAGGGCCACCACGAAGGCCACACCCGCGCCGACACCCACGAAGAGGGCCGCGAGGGCGTTGGTGTGCAGTTCCGCGAGGGCGCTCAGGACAAGAATGACAACCCAGAACAATACGGCCATAGGCCGCAGTATATGAGGAGCGACCGAGTCGCACACGCTCGGCCCCGGCCCGCCCGCCACGGCGACGGTGAGCGTGATTCTTCGGGCCAAGGTCCCGAGTTTGCACCGCGGACGATTCGAAGCCCAGAACTAGGCTGACGGATGTGATTTTGCCGTCGATCGAGTCCCCCGCCGACCTGCACGCCTTGTCCTATGACGAACTCAACCAACTCAGTTCGGAGATTCGAGACTTCATCATCGCCTCGGTCAAGAACACCGGTGGTCACCTGGGCTCCAACCTCGGCGTCGTCGAACTGACTCTCGCGTTGCATCGCGTCTTTGAGTCGCCCCAGGACATCCTCCTGTTCGATACGGGCCATCAGTCCTACGTTCACAAGCTTCTCACCGGACGTCGTTACGGATTCAAAGCGCTACGAAAGCGCGGCGGACTCTCGGGTTACCCGAACCGTACCGAGAGCCAACACGACTGGATCGAGTCCTCGCACGCGTCGACCGCCCTCTCCTACGCGCACGGACTCTCAGTGGCTCTCGAAACCAAGCACGAGTTGGTCGGCCACGGCGGAGATCGTCACGTGGTGGCAATTGTGGGCGATGGCTCGCTCACGGGTGGCATGGCCTACGAAGCCCTCAACAATCTCGGGGTCAGTGGCCAACGCGTGGTGATCATCCTCAACGACAATGGGCGCAGCTACGCCCCGACGATCTCGCGACTCTCGACCTCGCTCACCACGTTGCGGCTCAATAAGACCTACCTGACACTGCGTCAACGCATTCGTCGCCTCGTGCCGCGACTACCGCGTTTAGGCAAGGCGGCGTACATGGGCATCGACGGTTTCACCTCGGTGGTGCGCGAGATGGTGACGCCGCACACCTTCTTCGAGAATCTCGGCGTGCGCTACGTCGGGCCCATCGATGGTCACAACATCGAATCCATTGAATCCACTCTGCGTTCGGCCGCGCAGTGGGATGGGCCCATCGTGGTACACACCTTGACCGAGAAGGGTCGCGGCTACGAGCCCGCCACCTCCGACATGCTCAAGATGCACGACTACAAGTTGCCGCCGCGCCTCAACGACGATGAGGTTCCCTCGCTCTCCTTCACGCAGGTCTTCTCCGAAGCGCTCATGAACGAAGCACGCCGCGACGATCGCATCGTGGCGATCACCGCCGCGATGGCCGGACCCACTGGACTGCTGCCCTTCCAGGAGACGTACCCGCGTCGCTTCTTCGACGTGGGTATCGCCGAACAGCACGCGGTCACCGCCGCCGCCGGTATGGCCATGGGCGGACTGAAGCCGATCGTGGCCTTCTACTCCACCTTCTTCGCGCGCGCTTTCGACCAGGCCAACCTCGACGTCGGACTCCTGGATCTGCCCGTAGTCTTCGTCTTCGACCGCGCGGGCATCACCGGTGACGACGGCCCCTCGCACCACGGAGTACTGGACATCGCGCTCTGTCTGGCGATACCCAACATGACGGTCTTCGCCCCTTCGAGCGCTGCGGAGATCCCGGTGATGCTCTCGAGCGCACTCGCCCTCAGTGGGCCCAGCGCCCTGCGTTTCCCCAAGACGCCACCACGTCCTTTCGACGGGCGTCACGGCGAGGGCCTGCACGCGCGGCGCGTTCGCCACGGCGACGGCTCAATCTGCGTGCTCGCACTGGGCAAGATGGCCGCCAGTACCTACGAGGCGCTGGCGCTCATGACCGACGCCGACCGAGTCACCCTGTACGACGTGCGTGTCCTGCCCCCCGACCCCGACATGATTGATGACGCCGTGCACCACGAACGCGTCATCACCATCGAAGACGGTACCCGCCACGGTGGCGCGGGCACCTTGATGGTCTCGGCGGTGCGCAGTCGCGCCCAAGAACTTGGCCGCCCCTTCCCCACCACGCGAATTCTCGGCGTGCCGCGCGCCTACCTCGAACACCATCACCCCGATGCGCTGCTCGCCGAGATTGGACTCGATCCCGCGGGTATCGCCGGTGCCATCGAGCGCCTGTTGAACGATGAAGCCGAGTTCCCCCGAGACCTCCCGGAGTCCCCGCGTCCGCGCTACTTCTAGCATCAGTGCCGCGCACGAGGGAAGCAACCAGTCACTGACTGGGGGCAAGGTGACGTCGTCGCACGCACGGCGTTGCACTCCGCGCCCTAGTTGAGGTGAGGTGAGGTGAGGCATCGAAACCTTGGTTCCGCGCCGGACCCTCTGCGGCGCCACCGCCGGTATTGAGATGTCGTCACGGCTGGCAGCACGACTCCTACGATGAATCAATGGACTTCAACGTGACCAAGACCGACGAGGAGTGGAGAGCAGAACTTTCCCCCGAACGATTCGAGGTGCTGCGCCGCGCGGCCACTGAACGACCCTTTACGGGTTCGCTGTTACACGTCGACGACGAGGGTGCCTTCACCTGCGGCGGGTGCGGGCAACTCCTCTTCACCAGTGACCAGAAATTTGATTCGGGGTGCGGCTGGCCGAGTTTCGACGCGTGTGCGCCCGGCAGCATCATCGAGCGAGAAGACCACTCGCTGCTGCAGCGTCGCGTCGAAATCCTTTGTGCCCAGTGCGGAGGTCACCTCGGTCACGTCTTCCCCGACGGACCCACTGCTACCGGACTGCGCTACTGCGTCAACTCCCTCGCGATCGACTTCACGAAGGAATCGAACTAGACGTCGAGGAATCGTCGGATGGCCACGGCCGAACCGACCGATCCGATGAACGCACCGACGACCAGCACCACGATGTTCGTACCCCACACCTTGGCCGCGTCGAGCGCGAACTCATTGTGCAGCGGATACCACACGTGGAACGCCCAGACCGCGAGCATGGCGACTCCCGACCCCAGGAGTCCCTGAATGAACCCTTCAGTGATGTAGGGCACCCGAATGAACCAGTTGGTAGCGCCCACGAGCTTCATCACCGACACCTCTCGACGGCGCGTGAAGATCGCCATGCGAATGGTGTTCAAAATCAGTACCGAGGCCGAGAGTAAGAGCACGCCCGCGAGGGCCAAGAAGACCACCTGCAGGATGCGGATCGTGTGACTCATCTCGCGAATCTGCTGCACGGGGGCAGTCACCGTCAAGACACCGGGCTGATGCAAGAACGTCGAGATCACGGTCAACGCATCCGTCGGCACGGTGGGCGTGCAGCGAAACGACGTGGGCATATCAGCCACTTTGAGCGCCTGGAACTCGTCGATGGGCACGGTGCTACGCGCCTCGTTGTAGTCCTGGAGTTGGGTCGTGTAGTAACAGCTCTTCACGATCGGCATCTGGGCCAACTGAGTCTTGACCGAAGAGACCTCCCCCGGCGTCGCGGTGGAACTCATCCACACGCGCACCTGAGTCCCTCGCTGCCAACTAGCCGACGCCTGGGCCGCGCTCTGCTTGAGTAACAACGCCCCACCCACCAGGGAGAGCGACACCGCAACGGTCAACACCGCGGCGATGGTCATCATGCGATTTCGCCACAGATTGGAGAACGTCTCCTTGAAGGCGTATCGGAGGTAGACCCGCATCAGATCGCCAACCCTTCCTCGACGCCGTAGACCCCGCGCACCTGGTCGCGAATGAGCTCACCACGATCGAGTTCGATGACGCGCCGGCGCATCCGGTCGACCAGGGCCTTGTCGTGGGTCGCCATCACGACGGTGGTGCCCGTGCGGTTGATGCGCTCGAGCAGGGCCATGATGGATTCAGAGTTCGTCGGGTCCAAGTTGCCGGTCGGTTCGTCAGCGAGCAAGATCAGCGGGCGGTTCACGAAGGCGCGCGCCACCGCGACGCGCTGCTGCTCGCCACCGGAGAGTTCGCTCGGCAAGTTATCGGATTTGGTGCCCAGACCGACGAGGTCCAAGATCTGCGGCACCTGATTATCCACCGTGGATCGGGGCCGCCCGATCACCTCCAGGGCGAACGCCACGTTCTCGAAGACCGTCTTGTTCGGCAACAATCGGAAATCCTGAAAGACGCAGCCGATATTGCGACGCAGGTACGGCACGCGCCATTTGGGCAGACTACCGATATCGCGACCGGCCTCCAGAATACGGCCCTGGTCGGGCAACTCTTCACGCAACAACAGACGCAAGAAAGTGGTCTTTCCCGAACCTGACGCTCCCACCAAGAAGACGAACTCGCCCTTTTCAATGTCCAGCGAAATGTTGGTGAGGGCGGGAGTTCCGTTCTTGTACGTCTTAGAGACATTCTCGAACTTGATCACGCAAACACCTCCTCAATCGATCACGCGCAGCCAGTACCGCCGCGCATTGTTATTGACACATTCTAGTTTGAGGTCAGCGCGCGACGGCGCCAGAGAACCCTGCAATCACTGGTCTCGCGAACTTCATCACACTCGCGAACGCTGTCGGCGTAGTTCGGCCTCCATGAATCCATCGAGGTCCCCGTCCAGCACCGCGTCGACGTTGCCCGTCTCGTAGTCAGTGCGGTGATCCTTCACCAACTGATAAGGCGCCTGCACGTACGAACGAATCTGTGAGCCCCAGGCGTTGTCACCGCGGTTGCCGCTCAACGCGTCGAGTTCCGCCTGACGTTGGGCCCGGGCGCGCTCGGCGAGTTTGGCCACCAGGATCTGCATCGCGCGGTCGCGATTTTGATGCTGGGAGCGTTCGTTCTGACAGCTCACCACGATGTTGGTCGGCAAGTGCGTGATGCGAACCGCGGAGTCCGTCTTATTGATGTGCTGCCCACCGGCGCCCGAGGCGCGATAGGTGTCAATGCGCAGGTCCTTCTCCTCGATCTCGACCTCGCCGTCATCTTCGAGCAACGGGGTCACCTCCAAGCTCGCGAAACTCGTTTGGCGCCTCGCCTGAGAGTCAAAGGGGCTGATGCGAACCAGGCGATGTACGCCGCGCTCGGCGCCGAGCCAGCCGTAGGCGAAGCGGCCCTTGACGATGAACGTCGCCGAGAGGAGTCCCGCTTCTTGTCCCTCCGTAGCCTCATCGACCTCGATGGTGAAGCCGCGCCGTTCCGCCCAGCGCATGTACATGCGCAACAACATCTCGGTCCAATCCTGGGCGTCCGTGCCACCGGCGCCGGCGTGGAGTTCCACGATGGCGTCGTTCTCGTCGTAGGGTCCGCTGAAGAGGCTCTGCGTCTCGAGCGCCGTGATCTGGGCCCCGACGTGCGCCACCGTCTCGGAGAGCTCGTTCAACAAGGACCAGTCAGCGTCACCCCCGACAATCGCCTCGCGCGAGAAATCAGCCAGTACCGCGGCGTCATCGAGGTTGGTCCGTAGGGCGTCGAAACCCTCGAGATCGGTGCTGAGTCGGCCCAATTCGGTGGTCACCTCGCGGGCGTGGTCCTGATTGGACCACAGGTCCGGGTCCGCCGCCGCGACGCTCAACTCCGCGTGACGCGAGCGGCGATCGTCAATCTTGAGGTAGCCACGCGCCGCGACCCAGCGCTCCTCGAGCTCTTCAAGGTTCGAGAGAGCGTCGCGCAGGGCGTTCTCCGCCTTAAGGTCGGCCATGGCACTGCTTGAACTTTCGCCCCGATCCGCACCAGCACGGCTCGTTGCGACCGATCTTCTCGCCCTCTTTGGGCGCCGCCTTCACGTTCGTCGAGGCGGTCGCACCCACGTGAGCCGGAAGCCCGATCTCACTCACGGCGACGATATCTACATTGGTGACGGCCTGCTCGAGCCCGAAGTCCGCCACGTCAGCGACCGCGGCCTCCTCGGTGACGGCCTGCGCCTCCACGTGGGTGATGTAGCGCACGTAATCCTTGTTGATCGACACGAGCAGTTCCTCAAAGAGCTCGTAGCCCTCCTTCTGCCAGGCCGTCAAGGGGTCTTGCTGAGCCACCTGGCGTAGGTAGATACCATCGCGCAAATAGTCCATGTCCGAGAGGTGCTCACGCCAACGCTGGTCGACGACCTGCAGCATCACGTCACGCTCGATCTCCTTAGCGGTCTCGAGTCCCTCGGGGAAGGACTCGCATTTGGTCTCGTAGAGTTTCAGGGCGTCTTCGACGACCAGCGCCACGACGTCTTGACGGTCGCCGTAGGCACCGAGCGTCTCCTCGTTCAGCGTCACCGGGTAGTAGATCATCAATTCGTTGATGAGGGCGTGGAGGTCCCACTCCTCGTAGAACTCGCTGTCGAGTTGATTCTCCACGACCGAAGTGAGCACCTCTTCGATGAGCTCGATCGTCATATCGTGCATGTCCTCGCCATCGATGACCATCTGACGACGTCCGTAGATCACCTTGCGTTGCTCGTTCATCACTTCGTCGTACTTGAGGACGTCCTTGCGAATCTCGGCGTTGCGGCCCTCGACCGTGTTCTGGGCGCGCTCGATGGCCTTGGAAACCATCTTCGCCTCGATCGGCACGTCGTCGGGCATAGTGCGACCCATCACCCAGCTGACGGCGCCCGTGGCGAAGAGACGCAACAGGTCGTCCTCCAGGGACAAGAAGAATCGGCTCTCGCCGGGGTCGCCCTGGCGACCCGATCGGCCACGCAGCTGATTGTCGATGCGTCGGGAGTCGTGGCGCTCGGAACCCAGCACGTAGAGACCACCGAGGGCCCGCACCTCGTCGCCCTCGGCGGCGCACATCTCCTTGAACTTGACCTCGGCGGCGGCCAGCAACTGGGCGTAGTTCTCGTCGTCGGGCTTGACCCCCTGACCCTGGACCTCGCGCGCCGCCAGACCCTCGGGGTTGCCGCCCAAGATGACGTCGACCCCGCGACCCGCCATGTTGGTGGCGACGGTCAGGGCGAACTTTCGACCCGCCTGGGCGACGATTTCGGCTTCGCGAAAGTGATGCTTGGCGTTGAGTACCTCGTGGGCGATGCCCGCCTTGGAGAGCTCGCGCGAGATGAGCTCGGACTTCTCGACCGAGGCGGTACCGAGCAGGATCGGCTGGCCCTTCGTGTTTCGCTCACGGACCTCTTCGATGATGGAGGTGATCTTGCCGGCCTCGGTCTTGTAGATCAGGTCGGGCAGGTCCTTACGCTGATTCGGACGATGCGTGGGGATCGGCACCACCGAGAGGTTGTAGGTGTTGCCGAACTCGCTGGCCTCGGTCTCCGCGGTACCGGTCATACCGGCGAGCTTCTCGTAGAGGCGGAAGTAGTTCTGCAGGGTAACCGTGGCCCAGGTGTGGTTCTCTTCTTGGATGCGCACGCGCTCCTTGGCCTCGACGGCCTGGTGCAGCCCGTCGGACCAGCGTCGTCCGTCCAGGGTGCGACCAGTGAACTCGTCGATGATCTTCACCACGCCGCCGTCGACCAGGTACTCCTTGTCGCGGTGGTGCAGTTCCTTGGCGCGCAGGGCCTGGCCCAACTGGTGCACGTAGTTGGTGGCGACGGCGTCGTAGAGGTTGTTGACCCCTAAGAGCCGTTCGACCTTCTCGATTCCCGCCTCAGTGGGGATCACCGTCTTCTTCTCCTCGTCGACCTCGTAATCCTCGTCGCGCACCAGGGTGCGCGCGATGGAGGCGAACTGGTAGTAGAGCTTGGTGACGTCGGCGGCGGGACCCGAGATGATGAGCGGGGTTCGCGCCTCGTCGATCAGGATCGAGTCGACCTCGTCAACGATGGCGAAGTGATGACCGCGCTGCACCATGTGCTCACGGCGGCGCGCCATGTTGTCACGCAAGTAGTCGAAACCGAACTCGGTGTTGGTGCCGTAGGTGACATCGCAGGCGTAGGCCTCACGCTTCTGGTCGAACTCGGGCAAGTCCGGCCCGACGCGACCCACGCTCAGACCGAGCCAACGGTGCAACTGGCCCATCCAGTTAGCGTCACGCGTGGCGAGATAGTCGTTCACCGTCACCACGTGCACGCCCTGACCCGCCAGCGCGTTCAGGTAGACCGGCAACGTCGACACCAGCGTCTTGCCCTCACCGGTCTTCATTTCGGCGATCCAACCAAAGTGCAGCGCCATTCCGCCCATGAGCTGGACGTCGTAGTGACGCTGGCCGAGCACGCGCGAGGCGGCCTCACGCACCACGGCGTAGGCCTCGATGAGGAGGTCGTCCAAGGTCTCGCCCTCGGCGATGCGCTCCTTGAACACGTCGGTCTTAGCGCGAAGTTCGGCGTCGGTGAGCCCGGCCATCTCCCCGGCTAAGGCATTGATGGGGCCGACGAGTTCCGCGAGCTGCTTGGCGCGCTTGCCCTCACCGGCTTTCAGAATCTTTTGGAACACACTCATGACATAACAACACTACCGGTCGGGGCGAAAAGGTACGTAGGGCTGCGAGCGCTGACCTGGTCTTTGACCCCACACCCGCCTGGTCGCGACCGCACCACTCTGGTGCGCCGCGCACAGGACTTACATCTAAACCGCGCCATGCTCAGCGTCTCGCAACGCCTTACGTGGGTCGTTTCGCCCGCGGCTGGCATCGACTTTCAACCACAGAACCACTCGCAGCCCGTTGCCAGCCTACCGCGAGAGGTCCGTTCAACCCTTCGGGTGCAGCACCGTCACGACCACCAGACGAAGCCCCAGCACGAGTGCCGCGAGGGGCACCAGTGCCCGACGTAACCCACGCGCGGAGTGCCACTCGAAGCGCAGGGCGCTGCGGTGGTGCGCCCAGAGCATCGAACGCGTGGCACGCTGGCGCGAGAGTCCTTCGACGTGGGTCACGACCGCGTCGTCCACCGCGGCCACGTCCCAGCCGCGCTGGTGCACGTCCCAGCACAGCGTCATATCCTCGGCGAACATGAAGTAGCGCTCGTCGAAGCCCCCCACTTGCTCGAACACGTGGCGACGGATCATGAAGCACGCGCCCGACACCCAGTCCACGGTTCCGTCATCGTGGCGCGAGCGATAGCGCCGGGTCGCGGGATTGCTCGGCCAGATTGGGGCCAGGAGCGCGTGTAGTCCCGCCAGCCAGAAGTTGGGAAAGACGCGGTGCGAGGGGTACACGCTGGTGTCGGGTCGGCGAATCTGCGGGCCCACGATGGCCACGCGGGGCTGAGCGTCGAGCGCGGCGACCAGCGCGGCGACCGCCCCGTGGTGCACCACCACGTCGGGGTTGGTGATGAGTACGAACTCGTGATCCCTCACTCGCGCCACCCCACGATTGGCCCCGCGTCCGTAGCCGAGGTTGAGTCCGGGTTCCACGACGTCGACCCCACGGTCGCTGAGGGCGGCCACGGTGGAGCCCGGCGCGCCGTTCTCGACCACTACGACGGTACTCACGTCGTTGAGCCGCAGTGAATCCACGCACGCCGCCAGCGCGCTCTCGGCGTGGAAGTCGACGACCACCGCGGCGACGCGTCGCGCGAGATCACTCACGTCGTCACTCGCAGGAGTCGGTCGCGCACGAGACGCTCCACGCCGTCGGTCCACTCGGGCATCGCGGCGAAGTGGGCACGCCACTTGGTGGTATCGAGGTCGCTGCGCACGGGTCGGTGCGCGAGCGGCGCCGGCGAGAGGTCACTGGTGAGGATCGCGGTGGCGAAATCATCCCCGCGCCCGAGAGTTCGCCCCACGAAGTCGGCAAGGTCGTACCAGGTAGTCGTGCCGGTATTCGCCACGTGCCAGATACCGCCGGGGCGCGTTCGCGCCAGGCTCACGAGGGCCCGCGCCAGATCACTGGCGACGGTCACGGTACCCGTCTGGTCGTTCACGAATCGTACGGTCTCGCCCGAGGCGGCACGATCGGCGATGATGTGCGCCACGTTCTTGCCGCGAACTCCCATCACCCACGAAGTTCGCACGATGGTGTCCTCGCTGCGACAGAGCACTTCGCCCTCGCGCTTGGAGGCACCGTAGACACTCAGGGGATTGGTCACGTCCTCTTCCACGTAACTGGCGCCCTTCATCCCGTCAAAGACGTAGTCGGTCGAGACGGCGATGAGATGTGCCCCAGTCTCGTGGGCGGCATCGGAGAGGTGACCGGTACCGGCGGCGTTCACCGCGAAACAGGCCTCCGCGTCAGTTTCGGCGCGGTCGACGGCGGTGTAGGCAGCGAGGTGAATCACGACGTCGGGACGAGTGACGCGCAACGCGGTGTTCACCCGATCGGAGTCGGTGATGTCGAGTTCGTGGTGCGTCAGGGCGAGTACCTCAAACTCGTCCTCCTGCACCGCACGCGCGTCGGGCGAGTACCTGGTGCTCGCCCCCAGGGGCAACCCCCCGCGCAGGATGTCCACCAGGTCAACCCCGACCTGGCCCCCGGCCCCGGTCACCATCACTCTGAGTGGTCGATTCATTCCCATTCCTCTCCTCGCAGGTGCACGACGTCACCCGCGTTCACGACGCAAATTTGGTCGTCCGTTTCGACGAGCAGTGACCCGGTCTCGGTGACGTCGACCGCACGACCGCGCAGCACGCCACCGGCGAGCTCCACGCGAACTCGCCGTCCTAACGTAGCGAGGTGGGCGATGAATTCGCGGCGCACCGAGGCGCAGCCCTCGGGCGAGTCGAGCAAACTTCGCCGTTGACGGAGCGCCGCGAGATACGCGTCGAGGACGTCGAGGGGCGAGAGCGCCACGCCCGTGGCCGCGAGCACCGTCGTGGCCGATTCATAGGTCGGATCCACCACCATCAGATTGACCCCGAGACCCACCACAATCTGCGCCCCCACGACCTCGGCGAGCACCCCGGCGACCTTGGCGTCGCCGTACATGAGGTCATTGGGCCACTTGAGACTGGGTCGCACACCCGAGAGGCGCTCGAGGGCCTCCGCCATCGACAGGGCCACCGCGACCACCACGAGTTGGAGTTGGTCCGACGTCACCGCGGGCTCGAGTAACACCGAACACAGGAGCGACGACCCGACGGGGGCCACCCACTCACGCTCCAGACGGCCGCGGCCGGCGCTCTGGAAGTCGGCGTAGACGACCTCGCCCTCTCGCGCACCGTCACGAGCCCGGCGCGCGAGCCAGGAGTTCGTCGAATCCACGTGGTCGAGGTGTTCGACGTTCCACTGGAGCCTTGTCACCCCAAAACTCTAGACACCGCACCGGGGGCCCGGTCGCCACCGCGACGCTCGAGCGCGAGGCGCGAGGAACGGGCGAGTCGAGGAATCTGGTACCGCACATCCCCTTCAGCCCCACTGACGAGCACCCCAAGTATGGTGGTGACCGTCAGTGGTAGAACGAAGTGGCAACCGTGCGGAGGAACTGGTGTTAAAGAAAGTACTGATCGCCAACCGTGGCGAAATCGCCGTCCGCGTCATCCGTACTTGCCAAGAAATGGGCATCGCCACCGTCGCGGTGTACTCCGAACTCGACCGCGACGCCCTGCACGTTCGCCTGGCTGACGAGGCTTACGCTCTCGGCGGCCAAAGTGCCGCGGAGAGTTACCTCAATACCGCCGCCATCCTCGACGTCATCGCCCGCTCCGGTGCCGATTCGGTGCACCCGGGATACGGCTTCTTCTCTGAGAACACCGACTTCGCGCGCGCCATCACCGAAATGGGTGTGACCTTCATCGGTCCGCCACCGTCGGCCATTGAGGTGATGGGCGACAAGATCTCCTCTCGTCTCGCGGCGGAGAAGGCCGGCGTGCACGGCGTACCGGGACGAAGCCAAACCCTGGTGGACTTCCAGGAGGTCATCGACTTCGGCAACGAGTTTGGCTGGCCGGTCGCCATCAAGGCGGCCTACGGCGGGGGCGGGCGCGGCATGAAGGTCGTCGAGAGTCCCGCGCAGGCGCAAGCGGCGCTCGAGAGCGCCATGCGAGAATCGCTCAACTACTTCGGCCGCTCCGAGTGCTACGTCGAGCGCTACCTCACCTGGCCGCGCCACATCGAGATGCAGATCCTGGCTGACTCCTTCGGTAACACCCTCTGGCTCGGCGAGCGCGACTGCTCGCCCCAGCGTCGCCACCAGAAGCTCATCGAGGAGTCTCCGGCCGCTAACTTCCCCGACGACGTGCGCCGCGCCATGGGCGAAGCCGCCGTTCGCGTGTCCCAGGCGTGCGGCTACGTGAACGCCGGCACCGTGGAATTCATGTACCAAGACGGGGAGTTCTACTTCCTCGAGATGAACACCCGCCTCCAGGTCGAACACCCCATCACCGAGTGGGTGACCGGACTGGACCTCGTCGAGTGGCAATTGCGCATCGCCGCGGGCGAGCAGCTCAGCTTCACCCAAGACGACGTCGAACACCGCGGACACGCCATCGAAGTGCGCATCAACGCCGAGGACGCCTCGGGCGGGCGATTCGCACCCTCGCCCGGAACCCTGACGCGTTTCGACCAGCCCGCCGGACCCGGCATTCGACTCGACGCCGGGTACGCGGTGGGTGACACCGTCTCGCAGTACTACGACAACCTGATTGCCAAGCTCGCCGTCTGGGCGCCCGACCGCGAGCGCGCACGGCACCGACTGTTGCGCGCCATCGAAGAGACCGTCATCGAGGGCGTCGCCACCACGTTGGCAGCCGACGTCATCATCTTGAACGACGCGGCCTTCATCAACGCCACGCACTCGACGAACTGGGTGGAGAACACGCTGGACTTCTCCTCAATCCCCGCTCCGACGACGACCCCCGCCAGTGGGGGTACCGCGTTGGCGCGACGCGACGTGACCGCGGAAGTGAACGGCCGCCGCGTCGCGGTCTCGGTCTGGCTGCCCGAGAACGAGGCGGCGAGCGCTCCCGCGAACCGGGGTGTCACGCCCCGGCGTCAACATCACTCCCCGCTCGCGAACGCGGGTTCGAACACCGTGAGTGCCCCCATGCAGGGAACAATCATCAAGGTGAGCGTCGAGGTCGGCCAGAGCGTCGAGGTCGGCGACACCATCGTCATCCTCGAGGCCATGAAGATGGAGAACGCCGTGCGGGCCGAACGCGCCGGCACGGTGAGCGCCATCAACGTCAGCGCCGGCGACGGTGTCTCGGCGGGCGACGTCGTCGCGGTGATCGAATGATTCGTGACGCCGCGCGCCGCGCCATTGAACAGGCGGGTCCGGCACTCATCGAACTGAGTCACTACGTGCACGCCCACCCCGAATTGGGTTACGAGGAGTTCCTCAGTGCCGAGGCCGTCGCCACCGCGGCCGAGAGGGCGGGTTTCGTCGTCGAGCGAGGCATCGCGGACCTACCCACCGCCTTTCGCGCCACCAAGGGTGAGGGGGACCTCAATATCGTCTTCTGCGCCGAGTACGACGCCCTGCCCGACGTCGGTCACGCCTGCGGACACAACATCATCGCGGCGGCGGCGCTCGGCGCGGCACTGGGACTGGCCGCAGTCGCCGACGACGTGGGGGTCACGGTGACTCTGCTCGGCACGCCCAGCGAAGAGGGCGGGGGCGGAAAGATCGACTTGATCAACGCCGGGTATTTTGGTGGCGTCCACGCCGCGATGATGGTGCACCCCTGGCCCACCGAACGACTCGAAGCGACCTGCCTGGCCGTCGACCACTTTGACGTGACCTACGAGGGCAAGGAGGCGCACGCCTCGGCCGCCCCCTGGGAGGGAGTGAACGCTCTCGACGCGCTGACCATCGCCCAAGTCGCGGTGAGCCTCCTACGACAACAACTCCGTCCTGGCGACCAGGTCCATTCCATCATCGTCGAGGGTGGCGCCGCGGCCAACATCATCCCGCGTCGCGCGGTCGCGCGCTACATGGCGCGTTCGGTCACCTCGCAACGCCTCGCCCAACTGCGCGATCGACTGGCCGGTTGCTTCGAGGCTGGCGCGCGCGCGACGGGCGCGACGCTCGGCGTCAGTGAACTCGGGAGTCAGTTCACCCACATGGTCAGCGACCCCGATCTGCTCGCGCACTACCGCAGCGCGGCCGAATCGGTCGGACGATCCTTCGCCCTCGACGACGAGGGCGCGCCGCGGCCCACGCTCTCGACCGACATGGCCAACGTCTCGCTGGTCGTGCCCTCGATTCATCCCCTGATCGCGATCCCGACCCACGGCGCGGTGAATCACCAACCCGAATTCACCGCCGCCTGCGTGACCCCCGAGGCCGACCAGGCCGTACTCGAGGGGGCTATCGCCCTCGCCCTGACGGCCATCGACGTCGCCACCGACGTGGCGTTGCGCGAGCGACTACTGGAGACGTCATGATCATCGAGCACGCGTGGTTGCCCGTCACCCCGGGACGCGAGGAGCAGTTCGCGGCGTCGATCGCCGCCGCGCTCCCCATCATTGAATCGGCGCCGGGCTGTCACGGGGCCGAAGTTCGTCGCCAGATCGAGAATCCTTCGACGTTCCTCCTACTGGTGCGCTGGACCAGCGTCGAGGCGCACATGGACTTTCGCTCGTCGCCCTCGTTCGAGGCCTGGCGCGCTCAGACCCACCCGTTCTACGAATCACCCGCCACGGTGACCCACTTCTCCGACGTTCTCCCTCGCTAGTGCGGGTGATACTCCCCGAACTCCTCGCGCAGGACGTCGGCGACTTCGCCCAGGGTCGCCAGTCGCGACAGTGCCGTCTTCATCGGGTAGAGCAGATTCGCGCTGCCACGAGCCGCCGTGGCCAAGTCGAATAAGCTCGCGCGCACCGCGTCATTGTCACGACGCCCCCTGAGGCTGCGTACTCGCGCCACTTGCATCGCCTGGCGCTCTAGGTCGATGGGAAAGACCTCGGGCGAGACGTCACCCTCGTCCCTGAAGTGGTTGACGCCCACGATGATGCGCTGGCCCTCATCGATGGAACGCGCGTACTCGTAGGCGGCGTTCTCGATCTCTCGTTGGGGGTAACTAGCCTCGATGGCCTCGACGGCCCCGCCCATCTCACGAATGGTGTCGAGATAGGCCTGGGCGCGTTCCTCGATCTGGGTCGTGAGAGTCTCAATGAAGTACGAACCGGCGAGGGGGTCGACGGTGTCGGCGATGCCCGTCTCGTAGCCGATCACCTGTTGGGTTCGCAGCGCGAGACGAACCGCGTGCTCCGTGGGCAGACCCAGCGCCTCGTCGAAACTATTGGTGTGCAGACTCTGCGTGCCCCCCAGGGCCGCCGCGAGGGCCTGGAGGGTGACGCGGATCACGTTGTTCTCGGGCTGCTGGGCCGTCAAGGTCGAACCCGCCGTCTGCGTGTGGAAGCGCAACATCCACGACGCGGGATTCTTCGCCGCGAAGCGCTCACGCATGATCTTGGCCCAGAGGCGGCGCGCGGCGCGATATTTGGCGATCTCCTCGAAGAGGTTGTTATGCGCGTTGAAGAAGAAGGAGAGTCGCGGGGCGAAGTCGTCCACCGCCAGACCCGCCGCGATCGCGGCGTCGACGTACGCAATGCCGTCGGCCAGGGTGAAGGCCACCTCTTGCACGGCGGTCGAGCCCGCTTCGCGAATGTGGTACCCCGAGATGGAGATGGTGTTCCAGTTGGGCATCTCCTTCTCGCAGTAGGCGAAGGTGTCGACGATCAAACGCATCGAGGGTCGCGGCGGGTAGATGTAGGTCCCGCGAGCGATGTATTCCTTCAAGATATCGTTCTGGATGGTGCCACGTAACTGACCGCCCGCGACACCCTGCTCCTCGCCGACGAGCTGATAGAGCAAGAGCAGCGTGGAGGCCGTGGCGTTGATGGTCATCGACGTGGTGACCTGGCCCAGGGGAAGTTGTGCGAGTAACAGACGCATGTCCTCGAGCGAACTGATCGCCACGCCCACTCGTCCGACCTCGCCCTCAGCTCGGGGGTGGTCGGAGTCGAAGCCCATCTGCGTGGGCAAGTCGAAGGCGCAACTCAGTCCCGTTTGACCAGCGGCGAGCAGGAATCGAAATCGCTCGTTGGTCTCCTCCGCCGTTCCAAAGCCCGCGTACTGGCGCATCGTCCAGAGGCGTCCTCGATACATGGTGCTATAGACGCCGCGAGTGAAGGGGTACTCACCGGGCTCACCCAGGTCGCGCACCTCGTCGAAGGCCGCCAAATCCTCGGCGTGATACACGGGTTGCACTTCGATGCCCGAATCGGTTGAACGCTCGTTGGGTCCCACGGGGGTCATGCTAGGCCGTCGCGAGACCGTGAGGGGAACGGCCAACAGGTCGAAGGTCAATCGTCTCGCGCGCGTGGGCCCTGATGGGACAAACTAGTGGGATGTTTTGCGCCAATTGTGGTTCGTCGGTCGACGCAGCGGTGTGCCGCGTTTGTGGCACACCCGTCCAGGCGGGCGCCCACGACGCCGTCTCGACAGTGCTGGCGGGTTGGTGGAGTCGAGTGGGCGCCACGATTATCGACTCACTGTTCTTGATCGTCCCGACCCTGGTGTTGGACCTGCTCCTCGGCAACCTGGTGGGCCAGATCGTCGCCATCGGGGTCCAAGCCACCTACATGATTGGCCTACAGACCCAGCCCAGTGGACAAACCCTCGGCAACCGTGCCCTCCAGACCAGGGTGCGTGACGCGCTCACCGGTCACACCATCTCGGTGCGCCAGGCCACCGTGCGCTGGGCGTGCATCGCGGTCTATGGCATCCTCGAGGTCTTCTCGAGCACCGGTTCGAGTTCATTCACCGCACTGGTCAGCGTGCTCGCCCTCGCGGACTGCCTCTACCCGCTCGTCAGTCCGCGCAAGCAGACGATTCACGACCGCATCGCGCACACCATCGTGGTGCGCGCCTAGTCGGCACTGCGCCCCACGTCAGCGACGCCGCGGGAACGTTCCCGCGGCGTCGCTGAGAGTGATGATGCTGTGACTACGCGAGTACCGCGTGGGGCATGCACAGATCGTCGTATTCGGCGATCTGGATCGGCCCCGCGTGCTCTCCACACGCCGGGCACTCGGGATCGCGGCGCACCTTGAACGTGCGAAAACTCTGGTCGAGCGCGTCGTAGGTGAGGAGACGGCCAATCAGCGGCTCGCCCAGACCCAGCAGGATCTTGATGGTTTCGATCGCCTGGATCGAGCCCACGATGCCGGGCAACACCCCGAGGACGCCGGCTTCGGCGCAACTGGGTGCGAGCTCGGCGGGCGGTGGCTCGGGGATCATGCAGCGATAGCACGGACCGACGTAGGGGGCGAAGACGGTGACTTGCCCCTCGAAGCGGAAGATCGATCCGTGCACGACGGGAATCTTCTTCACGAGGGCGGCGTCATTGACGAGGTAGCGCGTCGGGAAATTGTCGGTTCCGTCCACGATGACGTCGTAGCCGTCAATGATGTCCAGGATGTTGTCGGCGCCCAGGCGCATGTCGTAGGTCTTCACCTCGAGGTCGGGGTTCATGGCGGTCAGCGTCTTCTTCGCGCTGTCGACCTTGCGCATTCCAACGCGCTCGAGGTTGTGCAGGATCTGGCGCTGGAGATTGGACGAGTCCACCACGTCCATGTCGATGATGCCGAGGGTGCCCACCCCGGCCGCGGCGAGGTACAGCGCGGCGGGCGAGCCCAGTCCGCCGGCGCCGAGCAACAGCACCTTGGACTCGAGCAACTTGAGTTGGCCCTTCTCACCCACTTCAGGTAACAGGAGGTGGCGGTGATAACGGATGCGCTGGTCGGCGCTCATGGTCGCGGGAGCCTTCCAGGGCAGGCCCTCGTCCTTCCACTTGTTGAAACCGCCGATGACCGAGACCACGTCGGCGTAGCCCAATTCCTGCATCGTCTTGGCCGCGAATGCCGATCGAACGCCCCCGGCGCAGTACACCGCCACCGGTGTGGTCTTGTCGACGATGCGACCTTCGACGGCGAATTCGAGTTGACCGCGCGGTATGTGCACGGCGCCGGGCACCGCGCCTTGTTCGTATTCGTCGGGCTCACGCACGTCGAGAATGATGAAATCACTCAGACGTGAGGCCACGTCGTGAGGATCGATTTCACGAATCTCGGCCTTGGCCGCATTGAGTAAGTCTCGGGGTGACGACACTGTTGCTCCTTCAGTTCTACGAAATCTTACTGGATTAGTCAACATTAGCGACCGGCCTCTGCTAGACCACACCCGTGGACCTGAGCGAAGTACTGGCGCGCCGACGCATGACCCGATCCTTTCGGGGCGAGAGCGTCGACCACGATCTCCTCGACGCGCTCTGCGCGGAAGCTCTGCGGGCGCCCACCGCCGGCAATTGCGCCGGGGTCCGCATGAGTACCGTATCGCGCGACCTAGTGGGTCAATACTTCGACGTGGCCACCGACCTCGAGTGGCGCGCCACGAGTCGACGGTACGCGGGACTGGCCCGCGCGGGCGCGCTCGTCCTCGTCACCTCGCGACCACAGGACTATTTCGCGCGCTACGCCCAGCTCGACAAGGCCTCGTCGGGGCTCGCGCAGCGAGACAACTGGTCCATTCCCTACTGGCACACCGACGCGGCGATGGCCACGATGGCGCTGTTGCTGCTCTTGGAAGAGCAGGGTCTCGCCGCCACGCTGTGGGGTAATTTCCGCCACGACGCCGACGTACTACGGTGGGCCGCGATCGACGACGAGGAACTCTTCGCGACGGTGCTGATTGGCGTCGCCGACGGAGAGGACTACCCGTCGAGGTCGCTGCAACAGCCCGTGCCGGCCCGCTCGCAGCGCGTGCGTCGTGTCGCGGGCGACGTTCCCCGGCGCGGTGACGTCGACGTGAACCTAGGCGAGGGCTGAGGCGATCACTTCGTCAATGGTGCGCGAGGTGAAGTGAAAGCCGCTCTCGAGCAACGCGTGGGGCACGACCCGCTGACTCGTGAGGACCGTGTTGTCGGCGAGTTCGCTACCCAGGGCCACCTTGAGGGCCAGGGAGGGCACCCGCACGAGCGCGCGACGGCGTAACGCCTTCGCCAACGACTTGGTCATCTCACGGTTCGTACAGGGCTCGGGCGCGGCCACGTTGAAGGGACCCGCGAGTTGATGATCGATCAGCCAGAGCATGGACGCCACCTGATCGTGCAACGACACGGGACTCATCCACTGGCGGCCCGAGCCAATGACCCCGCCCATCCCCGCGCGAAAGAGGGGCACTAGGCGCTCGAGGACACCCCCGTCACGACCCATCACGATGCCGGTACGCAGCAGCGCAAGACTCGCACCCGTGCGCGCGAAGGGCGCAGCGGCCTTCTCCCATTCACGACAGACTTCAGCGACGTAGTCTCCTCCCGACGTCGACGTCTCGGTGAGAGTCTCGTCGCCGCGATTGCCGTAGTAGCCAATTGCCGAGCCGCTGACGAGGACGGCGACCCCGGAGGTCATGGCGGTGAGCGCCTCGACCAGCAACGACGTCGCCGCGGTACGTGACGTCATCACCCCCTGGCGATAATTCTTCGTCCAGCGATGCGTCGCGATGCCGGTGCCCGCGAGGTTGACAACCGCGTCGAATCCGCCCACTGTGGCGAGGTCGGCATCGTCCAACTCGCCTCGCTCAGGGTCCCAACGGACGACTCGCCCGGACGTGGAACTCGTCGAGGGGCGCACGAAGCGCACCACGTCGTCGCCGCGGCTCTCCAGAGCGGTGACGAGAGCGCTACCGAGAAACCCAGTGGAACCGGTGACGCCCACGCGCATTAGTCGTCGCCCGATTCGAGATCATCGCTGACGTCGAGTAGACCGGACTCGAACTCGTCGGCCGTCGCCCCGGCGTGAACCAGGAACTCCACCAGGGAGCGTGTGCCGAATGCCGTCGCCCCCTTGGTGACGTAACCGCGTGCAGCGTCGCAGCGGCCGGGACCAGCGATATCAAGGTGCGCCCAGGGGCGGCCGTCAGTGAAGCGCTGCAATAGCAGGGCCGCCGAGATAGCACCCGCCTTGCCGGGCTTACCCATGTTCTTCATGTCGGCGATGTCGGACTCAATGTGCTTCTCGTACTGAGCCACGAGCGGCAAACGCCAGAGCATCTCACCGCTGCGACTCCCGGCCTCGCTCAGTAGGTCGGCGAGTTCATCGGTCGACGCGAAGAGGCCGCCCACTTCATCACCCAGTGCCATCGTCTGCGCTCCCGTGAGCGTCGCGACGTCGATGATGGCGTCGGGGTTCGCTTCGACGGCCAGCGACAGTCCATCGGCGAGGACCAATCGACCCTCGGCGTCGGTGTTGAGGACTTCGATCGTCATGCCGTTGCGAATCGTGAGGACGTCACCGGGACGCGTCGCTCGATCACCCGACAAATTTTCGGCGATAGGCGCAATGGCGGTCACGCGTACCGGCAACTGAAGACGCGCAACGATAGAGAGTGCCGCCATCACGATGGCGGCACCCGACATGTCGGTCTTCATCGTCATCATGCCGTCGGCGGACTTGATGGACAAGCCACCGGAATCGAAGGTGATGCCCTTGCCCACGAGCGCCACGTGGGCGTTCGCGACCGGCGGCTGGTAAATGGCGTAGACGAGGCGCGACGGTTCGGCGGTGCCCGCGCCCACGCCCAAGAGGCCACCCAGTCGCTCCTCGCGAATCTTCGACTCGGTCCAGATCTCGACCTGCACGCCGTCCTCTTCGCCGAGACGCAGCGCGATGCGCTTAGCCAGTTCCTTGGGCGTCAGTTCATTGGGCGGGGTGTCGATCAGCCGCTTGGCCCAGTTGACCCCATCCGCCACGACCACGCCACGTCGCACACCCTCGACCACGTCGTCGTGGTCGGCCACGCTGGGCAG
The DNA here is from genome assembly GCA_029850535.1 of Actinomycetota bacterium. Lineage (GTDB taxonomy): Bacteria > Actinomycetota > Acidimicrobiia > Acidimicrobiales > RAAP-2 > RAAP-2. Next base: position 81,281 of record JARCRU010000103.1, read on the forward strand.
GGGAACGCCCAGCACCACCACATCGAAGTCGCGGTCGTCGTCGGGCTTCTTGAACTCGTAACTCGACAACAGGGCACCCTCAACGAGAGCCTGGGCTGCGTCGTCGGGCAATTCAATGCCGTCAGTGGGCAACAAGAAAACGACACGCGGGCCCACGGCGCGTTGCGCCGCGCTGGCGCCCGCCAGGCGGAAGTTGTCGGGGTGATTGTAGGTCGCGCCCAAGCTCACGAACACCAACGTCGGTCCCTCCAGAGTGGACCACACCATGGCGCTGCCCGCGGTGGAGTTAAGTCCGCGTGACAACACCCACTCACCATCGATGTTGCGTGGCACGTCGTAACCGCCGAGCGAGGGGGGGATAGCCTCGGCGATCAGCGCACCGTCAACGTCGAAGATGACGGGAACGACCACCGTCGTGGCGTCCGTCAGGGCGTCTACGCCGACAACTCGCGCGTGCTTCATCATGGGGCCTCCTTGTTCATACTGCGAGCAGTCCGGTGCGCGGAGCCCTCCGCCACACGCGCGAGCGTCCACACGAGGTCGCTGAGCCGATTGAGGTAGGGCACCACGAGGGAGTCGTCGACGTCCCACGTCACCGCGGTGCGCTCCGCGCGGCGCACGACGGTGCGCGCGACGTCCAGTGCGGCGGAGAGTTGATTCTCGCCGGGGACGACGAATTCGGTCGGCATCTCCACGGTGCGATTGGCCTCGTCAATCCGACTCTCCAGATCGTCGATCATGTCCTGGGAGACCCTGGTGCGTCCGATTTCCAGTTTCTCGCGATTCTCGAGCTTCGTAGCGACCTCGGCCATCAAGATCCATAAATCGCGCTCCAAACCCATAATCACGAGATTCATCGTCTCATCGTGGTGACAGAGCGAGCGGGCCCACCCCAGTGCGGCTTGAGCCTCGTCGACGGCGCCATTGAGCTCGATAGCCTCGGAGTCCTTGTCGGCGCGTCCACCGAAGAGCAGTCCGGTCGTGCCGTCATCGCCCTTGCGCGTGTAGATCTTCACGGGTCAAGCGTAGTGACTCTCACCATCTCGCAGGTAGCCTGAATATCCAATGGCTACTTCACTCCGTCCCCCCTTCGCCCACCCCGCCAGCCACGACCCCTACTTGGCCGCGCTCGCTGATCGCGTCCTCATCTACGACGGCGCCACCGGTACGAATTTGCAAACCCAGGATCTCAGCGCCGACGACTTCGGTGGGGCATCCTTCGAGGGCTGTAACGAGCTCCTCGTGCTGACGCGACCCGACGCCATCGAGCGATTGCACCGCTCCTTCCTCGACGTGGGCGTCGACGTGATCGAGACCGACTCCTTCGGCTCCTTCTCCGTCGTGCTGGCCGAGTACGGCATTGGCGAACGCGCCTTCGAACTCAGCCACGCCTCAGCGGTCTTGGCCCGACGCGTCGCGGACGAGTATTCGAACGCCGATCAACCGCGCTTCGTCGCCGGGTCGATGGGGCCCGGCACCAAATTCCCGACCCTGGGTCAGATTAGTTACGACGACCTCGAGGCCAGTTACGAGGAAATGGCCTACGGGTTGCTCGAAGGTGGCGTCGACTTACTCCTCGTCGAGACGATGTTCGACTTACTCTCGGGCAAAGCGGCGATTGCGGCGTGCCATCGCGCCATGGCGCGCCATGGACGTATCGTACCCATTCAGGCCCAAGTCACGATTGAGCTGACCGGACGCATGTTGCCGGGCACCGAGATCGGCGCCGCCATCACCTCACTCAGCCCCCTCGGTGTCGACGTGATCGGTCTGAACTGCGCCACTGGGCCCGTCGAAATGTACGAGCCCCTGCGCACGCTCTGCGAGAGCGCGCCGATTCCCCTGTCGTGCCTACCCAATGCGGGCCTCCCCAGTGTGCTCGAGGGCAAGATGCACTACGACCTCACCCCCGAGGGCCTGGCCGAACACCTCTCGAAATTCGTCACCGAATACGGTGTCGCCGTAGTGGGTGGGTGCTGCGGGACGACCCCCGAGCACCTCGCGCACGTCGTCGAGGCCGTGCGCCCGCTCACTCGGGCGCCGCGTCACCCGGTGCTCGAACCCTCAGTGTCCTCGATCTACTCCCCGGTCACCTACGACCAGGATCGCTCGGTCTTGTTGGTCGGCGAGCGCACCAACGCGAACGGCTCCAAGAAGTTCCGCGAGGCCATGCTCGCCGGTGATTGGGACACCTGCATCGCCATCGGCCGCGACCAGATCAAGGAGGGCGCTCACATCCTGGACGTCTGCGTGGACTACACCGGGGCGGACGGCGTCAGCGATATGAACGAGGTCATGAGCCGCCTCGCGACGCAGTCCTCGGTGCCCATCATGGTCGACACTACCGAGACCAAAGTGGCGCGCCAGGCGTTGACCTGGCTGGGTGGCAAGGCCATCTTGAACTCGGTCAACCTGGAAGAGGGTGACGGCCCCGGCACTCGCCTCGACGGCTTCCTCTCACTGGCCGCCGAATTCGGCGCCGCGGTCGTGGCGACGTGCATCGACGAGGACGGACAAGCTCGCACCGCGGAGTGGAAGGTGCGCGCTGCGCGTAACATCACCGACCTCGCCGTGACGCGCTACGGTCTCTCGGCGACGGACATCTTCATCGACCCCCTGGCTCTGCCGCTCTCGACGGGAATGATCGAGTCGCGCCGCGACGGGATCGAGACCATTGAGGCCATCCGTCGCATCAAGGCCGAACTGCCGGGAGTGCGGACGATTCTCGGGCTCTCCAACGTCTCCTTCGGTCTCAACCCGGCGGCACGTCAAGTTCTCAACAGCGTCTTCTTGCACGAGTGCGCCGAGGCGGGCCTCGACGCGGCCATCGTGCACGCCTCCAAGATCCTGCCCCTCGCGCGCGTGGACGAGGATGCGCGCCGGGTCTGCCTCGATCTCATCTACGACCGTCGCAGCGACGACTACGACCCATTGAGCGAATTACTGCGTCTCTTCGAGGGCGCCACGCTCGCCTCCAACAACGCCACGTCCATGGACGATCTTCCCCTCGACGAGCGTTTGCGCCGGCGCATCATCGACGGCGTGCGCGTCGGTCTGGAGGCCGACCTCGACCTGGCAATGGCCCAGGGACTCACGCCGCTCGAGATCGTCAATGACCACCTCTTGGAGGGCATGCGCGAAGTCGGTGCCCTCTTCGCCAGCGGCGAGATGCAACTGCCCTTCGTGTTGCAATCGGCCGAGACGATGAAGAGCGCCGTCGCGCACCTGGAACCCTTCATGGAGAAGGTGGATCAGGGGGGACGGGGCAAAGTCGTCCTCGCCACCGTCAAGGGTGACGTGCACGACATCGGTAAGAACCTCGTCGACATCATCTTGACCAACAACGGGTACGAGGTCGTCAACCTCGGCATCAAGGTGGGCATCAACGAGATGCTCAGCGCCGTGCAGGAGCACCACGCCGACGCGCTGGGCATGAGTGGACTCCTCGTCAAGTCGACGCTCATCATGCGCGAGAACTTGGAATTGATGAACGAGCGCGGGATGTCGAACGTGCCGGTTCTACTGGGCGGGGCGGCCCTGACGCGCACGTACGTCGAGCGCGACTTGCGCGAGACCTACGAGGGTCGCGTCTTTTACGGCAAGGACGCCTTCGAGGGACTGCGCGTCCTCGACCGACTGGGCGAATTGCGAAAGACCGGCGACGACGACCCCTTATTTGGACGCGAGATCTCCGCGAAGAACGTGCACCGCAAGATCCACGGCGAGCAGGGTGAGGCGCCCGAGGGACTACCCGCACGCAGCCCCCAGGTGGAGAGCGACAACCCCCTCTTCCCTCCGCCCTTTCTCGGCAGCCGAGTGGCCAAGGGCATGTCGATTGACGAGATCAGCGAATTCTTGAACCTGACGGCGCTCTTTCGCAATCAGTGGGGGTTTCGACCCGAGGACGGCGAGGATGATCCCGCCTTCAAGGAACGTGTCGGTGCGACGCTGCGCGAGCAATTGGCCATCGCCAAGGCCGAGAGTCTGCTCACACCCCAAGTCGTCTGGGGACACTTCCCCGTCGCTTCTGACGCCAACGACCTCATCGTCTTTACGGACGACACTCGCAGCGTTGAACGAACGCGTTTCCACTTCCCGCGTCAACACGTGGAGCCGTACCTCTGCGTCGCCGACTTCTTTCGTCCCGTGACCAGTCCCGACCACGACTACGCCAGTTTCATGCTGGTCACCATGGGTGCGCGGGTCTCGGAACGCTGCGCCGAGCTCTTCGCGGAGAATCGTTACACCGACTACCTCATGCTGCACGGTCTCGGCGTCGAGATGGCCGAAGCCCTCGCCGAGATGTGGCACCTGCGCATCCGTGAGGAACTCGGCTACCAAGAAGAGGACGGTCCTTCCCTCTTTGGCTTATTCCGTCAGCAGTATCGAGGGGGACGTTACTCCTGGGGCTACCCCGCCTGCCCCGACCTCACGGATAACGCGAAGGTGGCCGATCTCCTCGAGGCGAATCGTATCGGCGTCGAGGTCTCCGAGGGCTTCCAGTTGCACCCCGAGCAAACGACCGACGCCATCATTTGCCACCACCCGATGGCCAAGTACTTCGTCGCTTAAGGGCACACGGGTTGACCCCCAGCGAAGTGATCTCGCCGCCGACGACGACTCATGAATCGAACCGACGAATGCGCATGACCGCGACTCACCCGGCGCTGCGACGATCGATTTCCATGAAGAGCTCGGGCTGGGCCAACGCACTGAAGCCCACCCTGGCGTAGACCTCGTGGGCGTCGCGCGTCGCGAGGAGCACCCGGCGCACGCCCGCACCGATCCAGTAGTCAACAATCTCACCGACCATCCACGTGGCCAGACCCCGACCACGATGCTCGCCGTCGACGAAGACGTCCCCCACCCACCCAAACGTCAGCTGATCAGTGATCATCCTCGCGCAAGCGACGGTCTGTCCGTCAGCGGTCACGACGGCGTAGAGGTTCGAGTGTTCAATCGATGCCACCACTTCTTCGCGACTGCGACCCAGCGCCCAGTAGGCCTCGGTCGAGAGCCAGTGATGGATCTTCGTGATGGAGATGCGAGATTGATCCGAGGTGAGGATGTACTCGCCCCGTAGCCGGTCGGCGAAAATAATCGGCACTGTTCCTCGCTTCCCTGGTTGACACCTCGCCCCCCCATTCTTGTCGAACACGGTTGAGAGCTCGTGCGTGCGACGTGTGGAGTTCGCGGTTCACCACGGCCGGCGCAACGTCAGTCACCACCTCGCTCGGCGTGGAGGCTGACAAGGAGTTGAGTTGAGTCATCGCTCTCCAGAGGGAACGCTTCGCTCACCGCACAGGACGAGACCTGAACACTCGTGCGAAGGCGGCGGACCACCCGCGTCGATGTCGCGACCGTCGCCGGACCGGACAACGTGGGAGATAGGGCGATCGCCGTCGCTGCGCGTGAGAGTCACGCGACCTGAGGCAGGCCACCTCGACATCGGGCCACGTAGTCCACGCCACGACGCGCACCGCGCGAGCCACCACTGGCCGCGGCCGGGGACCGACTAGGAGACTGTTGAATTAATCAGTTATTGAGGACACGCGTGCAGGCCATCGAAAAGGCAACGCGCTGTACGGCCCTGTCGTCGCTTGAAAAAGTCTTCCAAGTCACAAAGGTCTAGAAAATTGGTCACCGCAAGGACGAGTCTGAATTATTCAACGCTCTCCTAGGCGACCCGCAACGACGCGAGAAGAAAACGACTGCCGCGATTGAAGGGCGAACGCCGATCGGCAATCATGGACACCCGCCGTTCGTAGGGGAAATTTCCGTCGTCGCTTCGACGACGATCCCTCGTGAGCGATTCGCGACAGACGCCACACATGGTGACGTCCAAGAAGTCCACGTAGGAGCACTCTCCCGGAGTGAGATCGTAGTCGCGCCAGAGTTGAAACCGCTCCGACTTTCCGTGGGCGTTCCACGCCGGACCGGCGCCCTCACGCTCGAGGTCGAGCGTGAGGAGGCAATCCGCACAGACGTTGACCTTGACGACGACACTCATGCGCTGGCTCCTCTCACTGAGCTCCTGAGGCAACTATAGGCACGGTGAACACACGACGGCCCTCGATAATCTCGACAGCCTCGCAATGAATTCACGGTCGCGTCGTCGTCGGGCCTGGCCCTGGCGAGGTGGATGGTGCATGCGCGACGTGCACCCCCCACGGGAGGTGGTCAGACAATCGACGCAGCGGCGTCGGACGACGCGCTGGGATCGTCGAGAACTACTCTGGTCGAACTAACCACCAAGGAGGCAACGTGTCCTACGACCCACTGTCCGACCAGCGGCTTGATCCGCGCATCAAGACATTCCTCTCCATGGTGCCCGTCCACGACCCCATCGACGCCACCAGCCGTGAGGCGATGCTCGCCGAAACCACGACGCCCGAGGCACTCAGCGCGGTGGCGACGTCGGTCGCATTCACCGAACTCTGCGACAACGAGGAGGTCGCTCCCTCAAATGGCCTGCGTTTTCACACCTTCGAAGTGGAGTCGTCACCCGACGCCAACACCATCCTGCTACAGACCATTCGACCCGACAACGACGAGAAGGTCGCGTGCGTGTACTACATCCACGGCGGCGCGATGGCCACGCTGTCGAGCTTCTACGGTAACTATCGTGCCTGGGCGAGAATCGTTGCCGCCCAGGGCGTGGCGGTCGTTCTCGTCGAATTTCGTAACTCCATCCTGGCCTCGAAGGTACCCGAAGTCGCCCCCTACCCGGCGGGACTCAACGACTGCGTCGCGGGGCTTCGATGGACTCACGACCACGCTGACTTGCTGGGGATCGATCCAGGGCGCATCACTGTCGCGGGTGAGAGTGGCGGGGGCAATTTGACGCTCGCCACGGCACTGGCGCTAAAGCGCGACGGCAATCTCGAGCTCGTCAGGGGACTCTACGCACTGTGCCCTTTCATCACCGGCATGTGGCCCGACGAGAGGTTCCCCTCGTCGATCGAGAACGATGGCATCTTCATCTACGTTCGCGGCAATCGAGGTGCCATGGGCTATGGCATGAGCGCCTACGACGCCCATGATCCTCTCGCCTGGCCGGGTTTCGCCACCGCCGACGACGTCGCCGGCTTCCCGCCGACCGTGATCAGTGTCAACGAGTGCGATCCGCTGCGCGACGAAGGAATCGCGTTCTATCGATTGCTCCTGTCGGCGGGAGTCTCCGCTCGCGCGCGACAGGTCATGGGGACCATGCACGCCACCGAGTTGATCCCTATCCTCTGCCCCGAGATCACTCGCGATACCGCTCGAGACTTGGCCGCCTTCGCTCGCTCCTAGGGTCGGGGTGGGACGATTCGGCTCGTGGGGCGCTTTCGGGTGGTCCTCACCACCACGAGGTGAGCCGGCGGGCCATTTGCCACTGGTGGCCCCTCGGGTCAGCGACGCTCGTTCTCGCCCGTTCCACCCCATCGACGGGGGCGGTGTCGTGGCCGTCGTGGCGGGGTGAGGAGGAGTGCACTGGTGTCGGAGAGGGTTGATCGGTGAGCGAGCGCGCCGCGCCATCATCGCAATTGTGTACTTTGGTCCTCGTCGTGGACCACCACCACCGACGGTGTCTCGAAGTACCGTACGGACATGATTCTTTGCGTTCCAGTGACTAGTGACGGGCAAGTCGATCCTCGGTGGGGCCGCGCGCAGCACGTCGCCGTGGCCAACGTGGTCGACGGTGACATCGAAAGTTGGCGCGAGATCGAAGTCTCGTGGGACCGGCTGCACGACGAGGGCACCTCGGCCCAGCATCACGCTCGCGTCGCGCGATTCTTGTTGCAGAACCACGTCGAGGGTGTCGTCGTCAACCACGTCGGTGACGGAATGGTTCGCATGCTGAGCACCATGAAGTTGCCACTGTATCTCGAGGCGACCGGCGACGCGCGCGCCGCCGTGCTAGCGGCCGTCGCCTAGCGCGACGCCGTCACGCTCATCGTGCAACTCCGTCAGCGACGAGTGGGCACTGCGAGGGGCGTCGCGTCGCTCAGGGCCTCGCGCGCGTGGTAGCTCGAGCGCGTGAGGGGAGACGACTGAACGTGAGCGAGACCCGCGCGTCGTCCACGTTCGGCCAGGTCGTCGAATTCCGCCGGCTCCCAGTAGCGAGCGACGGGCAAGTGCTGAGCGGTCGGACGCAGGTACTGCCCGATGGTCGCGATCGACACCCCCACCGAGGCGAGGTCGACGAGGACCTCTTCGATCTCGTCAGCGCTCTCGCCCAGGCCCACCATCATCCCTGACTTCGTCGTGAGTCCGGCGGCGACCGAACGAGCCAACACGGTGAGCGAACGGTGGTAGGCCGCGCTCGGACGCACCGCGCGCTGCAGTCGGGCCACGGTCTCCATATTGTGATTCATCACGTCGGGGCGCGCGTCGATGATGAGTTGCAGCGCCGCCGGGTCCCCTTTCAGGTCACTGATCAAGACTTCGATTTTCGTCTCGGGTGAGCGCTCGCGCACGGCGCGAATGGTGTCGGCAATGGCGCCCGCGCCACCGTCGGCCAAGTCGTCACGCGCGACACAGGTGATGACGGCGTGGCTCAACTTCAAACGAACGACCGCCTCGGCGACGCGGGCGGGCTCGGTCGGATCGAGGGCCAGGGGTTTGCGCGTGTCGATCAGACAGAATCCGCACGCGCGCGTGCACCGCTCTCCGTTGACCATGAACGTCGCAGTGCCGCTCTCCCAGCACTCGAAGATATTGGGGCAGCCCGCCTCTTCGCACACCGTCACGAGACGAAGGTCTTCGGTCAAGGTGCGCAGACTCTGGTATTCGACCCCCATGTGCGCCTCGATGCGTAGCCACTCGGGTTTACGCGTCGTGATCGCCAGGGCGTCGTCGGGGTTGACCCCGGCCTTGCGCAGTCGCCGAATGAGCGCCCGCTCATCAGAGGTCGACGCCGCCGATCGGTCCACTCGCGCAACGCGCTCCTCGGGTCCGAGGCGCTGGGAGAGTTCAAGTCCCAGTCGCTCCTCCACCTCGGCCTCGGTGACGGCGAGCCCGAGTGACTTCATCGAACCCACGGGTTTATCGGGGATGCCGCAGGGGATGATCGCTTGAAACCCGGTCAGATCGATGTCCACGTTGAGAGCGACTCCGTGCAGGGTTCGCCGCGTCCCACGCTGGTTGCGCATGGTCCGCACGCCCACCGCCGCGATCTTGTGCGGCCGCGTGTCGAGTCGCGCCCACACGCCGGGGTATCCCTCGAGACGCCCCACCTCGCCGAGTTTGCCCTCCGGGTCGAAGGCCCGCACCGTAGCGATGACCGCGTCCTCCAATTTGTTCACGTGTCGTCGCCCCGCCCCCGGATCCTCCGACACGGTGACCACGGGCCACCCCACTGCCTGTCCGGGCGCGTGGTAGGTCACGTCGCCGCCGCGATCTGTCGTCACGACGTCGGCGTTCAAGAGCTCCGGCGCGATCAGGAAGTGATCTTCTTGCGCGCGCACGCCGCGCGTGTACGTCGGCGGGTGCTCGAAGAGCAAGATGTAGTCCTCGTCAGACTCCAGTAGCGCGCGTTGGAGATCATCGGCCTCTGCGAAACTCACTCGCCCCAGGTGCCGACGGCGCAGCATTATCGCTCGCTGGCCACGTCGAGCCCCCCGAGCAGTTCGCCGACGCGCTCGAGGTACTTGGTGGCACCCGACGCGTCGCAGACGCGATGATCGAAGGTGAGTCCCAAGATGACCCGTCGGCCCACCGCGAGGACGGGCGATCCCTCGCGCTGCACGACGACCGGCACGTGGCGCACTGCGCCGATGCTCAAGACCGCGACTTGGGGCTGAATGATGATGGGCTCGGTCCACAGCGTGTGCTCACTGGTCGCCGACGCCACCGTGAAGGTGCCTCCCATCAGGTCATCCGCGCTGAGTTGGCGCGACGTCAGACGCTCATCGAGTTCCGCGCTTCGCCGTGATAGAGCGCGCAGCGTCAAACCAGCGGCCGCGTGCACCACCGGAACGAGCATGCCGTCGTCATCGAGGTGGCGAGTGAAACCGACTGAAATGGTGCGATGCAACGTCAGTTGGTCATTGGCGAAGGTCGCGTTAAGGAATTCGAACTCCGCGAGGGCGCGCACTGCCGCGATTGTCACCACGGTCTCATCGGTGATCGCGAAGCCCTCACGGGTCTCGCGACCCTGCGCGTCGAGATCGTCGAAAACGCTCGCGTCCACTTCCACGGCCACGAAACCGTGCGGCGCCGAGAGCACCGAGACGCTCATGTGCTGTCCCATGCGGCGACGCCCGTTCGATAGGGCCACCACTACCTCTTCGGTCGGACCCTGCGCGACGGCGCGCTCCGCGTCGCGACGCGTGATTGCTCCGCCAGGACCAGTGCCAGCGACCGTCGACGCCTCAACTCCCCCGTCCGCCAGGATGCGGCGAACCACCGGCGACACCACGACCCCATTGGCTGTCGCGACGTCGGTGCCCGGCGAAGGTGTCGCCCGGGGAGCGACGGCGGGCGTCGCCGTCGACGTCGCTGACGTGGGAGCGGCGTCGGTGGACGCGACCACCGCCACGCCGCTCTCATCAATCACCGCGACGCGCGCGCCGGTTTGGACCGTGTCACCCTCCTGGGCGAGAATCTGCGTCAAGACACCCGCGGCGGGCGACGGCATCTCGGAGTCGACCTTGTCGGTCGAGACTTCAAAAAGTGGTTCGTCGCGGGCGACGGCGTCACCCACCTTCTTGAACCACTGGGTGATGATGCCTTCGGTGACCGACTCACCCAGCGACGGAAGCGTTACGTCAGCCAACGTGGATACCTCGTCCCGCCAGGGCGAGCAACGTCTCGCCGAAGGTCTCCGACAGCGAGGGGTGCGGCTGGATCAGGGCGGCAGCCTCTTCGGCCGTCGCCTCCCAGTTGACGGCGTAGTAGCCCGCACCGAGTTGTTCGGTGACCCAGGGTCCGGCCATGTGCACGCCGAGGATCTGCCCCGCGGTGCCGTCGGCACGCTTCTCGGCGATGATCTTGACCACCCCTTCGGTGTCACCAATGATCTGGGCGCGACTGTTTCCGCCGAAGGGGTCCTTCTTCACCACCACCTCGTAGCCGCGCTCCTTGGCGGCCGCTTCGGTCAGTCCGCAGAAGGCGACTTCGGGGTTGGAGTAGATGGCCCAGGGGACGCGGTCGTAGTCGACGGGCACCACGGCCTCGCCCAGGATGGTCTTGATCGTCACCACGGCCTCGGCGAAGGCGACGTGAGCGAGCTGGGGAGTGCCGGCCACGACGTCGCCGACCGCGAAGACGTTGGGGTTGGCGGTGCGCATGTAGCCATCGGCCACCACGAAGCCGCGATCATTGACTTCGACACCGGTGCCGTCACCGAGGAGTCCCTCGGTGCGCGGCCGTCGACCGACCGAGACGACGACCATCTCGACGCTGACATCCTCGGCACCCTCCATGTTGATGGCGGTGGTTTTCTTGCCGGGAGTGTGTCCGGTGATCTTGACACCGGTCTGAATCTCGATACCGCGCTTCTTGAAAGCGCGTTGCACGACGGTGGCGACCTCGCTGTCGCAGCCCGCCAGAATCGAGGGCAAGCCCTCGAGAATGGTGACCTTGGTGCCCATGTCGGCGAGCATCGAGGCGAACTCGCACCCGATGGCTCCGCCACCGATCACCGCGGCGGACGCGGGCAGCGTACCGAGGTTGAGGAACTCGTCGGAGGTCAACACGTACTTACCGTCCAGGTCGAAACCCGGCAATGTGCGCGGCACCGAACCAGCCGCGATGATGACGTTCGTGCCCTCACAGATGACGCCGGCGTCGGTGCCGTCGAGGATGGTGACCTTCTGGCCCGCGTCGAGACGACCCGTGCCGTCGAGGATGGTGACCTTGCGGCCCTTCAAGAGGCCCGACAGACCCTTGTGCAGACGTTCGACGATCTCGTTCTTACGCGACTGACTCACCGCGAAGTCGACGACGACGCCCGTCGTGGTGATACCGAAGGCGGCCGAGTGCTCCAGCGTACGGCGAACGTGAGCGGTTTCGAGGAACTCCTTAGCGGGAACGCACCCGCGGTGCAGGCAGGTGCCACCCACCTTGTCGCGCTCGATGAGGGCGACGTTGAGGCCGGCAGCGGCTCCGTAGAGGGCCGCGGCGTAGCCGCCAGGTCCTCCTCCGATAATGACGACATCGAACTTCTGGACCTCGTTAGCCACGGCAATTCCCTTCACAGAGTCTCTATTGTCCCCCGCGCAATCCTAATGAGTTTGACGACGGGGCAAAACTAGTGAGCGCCCGAGCGTCGGCCACGTTGGGAATCGGCGGCCGCGGTGGCCAGCGAGTCAACGAAATCATTCATCGGATCCCCCGAGTGGCCCTTCACCCAGGTAAAACGCACCTCGCGATCCGACTCGAGGACCATAGGAATCAGTACTTCCCAGAGATCGCGATTGGCCACGGGCTGACCTTGTGAATTCTTCCAGCCGCGCCGCAGCCAACCCGCGTGCCACTTATCGTGAAAACACTTCACGACGTAGGTGGAATCACTCACTATCTCCACCGCCCCCTCAGGGTGGGTCCCCAGGGCCTCGATCACGGCCATCACTTCCATCCGCTGGTTCGTCGTGTGCGGGGCCGCGCCACTGGCGTAGGAGTCGGTGCCTTCGGCCCAGGCCCAGCCCCCGGGTCCGGGATTGCCGCGACACGAACCGTCGGTGTGGATGCGTCTCACGGGTGACGAGTGATCCACGCGTCGGGATCATTCGTGAAGCGCGTCACCGAGACGGGCAGGTCACCACGCAAAACCTCACCGAGCGTCACGTGTTCGAGGACTTCTCTCAGGGCACCGCGCACCGCGACCCAGACGTCGCGTAGGTGCGTGGCCTCACCTCCGTACTGCAGGGTCTCGGGCCGCATGCCGCGCACCCCCGCCATAGGCCCGGACACCACTCGCAAGATATCGGCGATTTGGATATCGTCGGCGTCGCGCGCCAAGCGAAAACCACCCTCGGGCCCGCGCTGACTCGTCACGAGTCCACCACGGCGCAGGTCCGACATGATCGCACCCAGGAATTTCGACGGCAGTTCTTGCTCCTGGGCGAGATGCTCGGCACTCACCGAGGACGTGCTCGCCGCCAGTGTGAGGAGCGCGCGGATGGCGTACTCGGCCTTCGCGGGAATCTGCATCCCCCCATTCTGCCCCACCGGACCACCTCAAACACAACGGACGTCTCGTTAGGGTAGTGAACGTGGAAGATCTCGCTCGCCGTTCGCTGTACCTGTGCGTGGGTGTGCGCGACGACATGGACGTCTTTCTCCCGGCGGTGCTGCGCGGCGGTGTCGACCTCGTCCAACTGCGCGAGAAGCAGCTCCCCGACGAGGTGCGCCTGGATCAGGCCCGGCTCATGATCCCGATTTGCCGTGACTTCGGGGTCCCCTTCATCATGAACGATTCAGCCGAGTTGGCCCTCGCCGCGGGTGCCGACGGCGTGCACGTGGGCCAAGATGACGCCACCGTTCAGCACTGTCGCGAGGTACTCGGCGATGAGGCCATCGTCGGCCTCTCCACGCACGCCGACGAGGAGTTCGACGCCGGACTCCTCGAACCGGTGTCGTATCTGAGTGCCGGTCCCATCGTCGAGACGCCCACCAAGCCCGGTCGGGCGGGTACCGGAGTGGACTACCCCACGCGCGCCCAGTCGCGCACGACGATGCCCGTCTTCGTCACGGGAGGGGTGAGCGATCGCAACGTGACGCGCCTGGTCGAATTGGGACTGCGCCACTTCGTCGTGGTGCGCCACCTCACCGAGTCGAGCGCGCCCGAGGAATCGGCGAGGGAACTTCGTCGAGTGCTCGACACCGCCCTCGAGCACTAACCCTCTAACGGTGGCGATCGAGCCATCCGAGCAACGTCGCCACCATCCGCGGGTCCGCCCGCAGTTGGTGGCCGGCCCCTTGGATGATGCGCAGTTCACAACGCCCTTCGGCCCCGGTGACCAGAACTCGGGCGTCGGCGACGGGAACCTCCATATCCTCTGAGCCGTGGCCGATAAGTAGTCGGCGCGGCGGGATCTTCGCGATCGAACCCACCGGATCGACCGCGAGAACGTCGGCGCGTAGCGCCTCGGGGTCGAGCAAGTCAGTGGGGTCCCCGACGACTCCGGCCACTTGCACGGCGTGGTGAAAATCGAGCGCGTCACCGCACCAAAATTCCAGATCGGCCGGCGAGGCGAACGTCGCGACGCCACGAATGCGATCGTCGTACGCGGCGACGTTCAACGCCAACGACCCCCCGAAGCCGAAACCCGCCAGCGAGATCCGTGGTTCGCCCTGCGCGACTCGTCGCACGATGGCCGCTAAGTCGTCCTTCCACTGGGTGGCCGAGAAGGTTCCGGTACTTGACCCCACGCCAGACAAGGTTCCCGTGGCGACGAGCCAACCCGATTCGTTGGAGAGGTGCTCAGCGAGTTCCGGCAGGAGGCCCGCCGCCTGGCGGCCCATGCCCATCGCACGCGGTAGTCCATGCACGAGGACGAGGACGTGGTTGGCGAGGGGACGCGTTTCGGAGCGCGCCACTCGCAGGTCGAGCACGGAGGAACCGCTCGTGATTTGTTCGTGTTCGATCATGACGACTCTCATCGTAAGGCAGGTCACGTTGGGGCGAAATTCTGCCAAACTCAGGTCGTGGAGAATGTCGCGCTGGTGTGGTCCAACGCCGCCGCCGAAGTGCACCGCTTCGTCGTCGGACCGATCGAGAACAACGTCTACGTCGTTCGCTGTCGACGCACCGGCATCGCGACGCTCATCGACGCGGCTAATGAGCACGAGCGTCTCCTCGAGGTGGCGCACACGTTGGGGGTGACCTCCGTCCTCGAGACCCACGGCCACTGGGATCACATCGGCGCCGTCGAACAGGTGCGTGCGGCTGGTATCGAGGTATGGGTACGTGGCGAGGACGCGGATCTGCTGCCCAGCTACGACCATACCCTCGACGATGATGCGGAGCACGTGGTGGGCGACTTGCGACTTCGCACCGTGCACACGCCCGGTCATACTCCCGGCTCGATGTGCTTCGCCCTGGTGAACACGCCGCTGCTCTTCAGCGGCGATACCCTCTTCCCCGGGGGACCCGGATCGACGAAATTCGATGGTGGCGACTTCCCCACCATCATCACCAGCATCGACGAGCGGCTCTTTCGGCACTTCGCCGACGACACCATTGTGTGGCCCGGCCACGGAGCCGCCACCACCGTGGGGATCGAGCGACCCCACCTGGATGAGTGGACCGCCCGAGGCTGGTGAAGCGGGTCCCACCAGTACCGGTCCTCAGGGACCACCAGTAGGCTGTCACCCGTGACAACGCCCCTGCTCGAACTCAAAAATCTTCACGTCGAGGCCGACGGTGCCAGCATCTTGCGCGGCGTGGACCTGGTGGTCAACGCCGGCGAGGTTCACGCGCTCATGGGACCCAACGGAGCGGGCAAGTCGACCTTGGCGAACGTCATCATGGGACACCCCGGCTACGTGGTCACTGGTGGCACCATTGAGTTCCAAGGCCAGAACATCGCTGCGTGGACGCCCGACGAGCGCGCGCGCGCTGGGATATTCCTGGCCTTCCAGTACCCCGAGGCAATCTCTGGGGTGTCCGTCGTGCAATTCCTGCGTCAAGCGATTGCCGCGCGCAAGGGTCTCGACGAGCTCAGTATCCTCGAGGTGCGCCTGGACCTGATGGAGTGGATGGACCGACTCGGCATGGATCCGGCGTTCGCCGAACGTCACCTCAACGAGGGATTCTCCGGTGGAGAGCGCAAACGCAACGAAGTACTTCAGATGGCACTACTCGCGCCGGCCCTGGCCCTACTCGACGAGACCGACTCCGGGCTCGACATCGACGCGCTGCGCATCGTGGCCCGTGGGGTTCGCACGGTGCGTGACGAGCACCCCGACATGGGGGTGCTCGTGGTCACTCACTACGTCAAGCTCCTCGAGGAGATCAAGCCTGACCAGGTCCACGTCTTGATCGACGGGCGCATCGAGACCTCGGGCGACGCCACCTTGGCCCAAGCCATCGAGGAACGCGGCTACGACGAATTGCGCCGACCGGTCGTCTCGTGACTCGCTTCGACCCGCGACTGGTCCGTGGCGACATCCCGCTCATGAATCGGGTCATTAACGGGCGACCCATTACCTATCTGGATTCGGGCGCCTCCTCGCTCACTCCGCGTTCGGTCATCGAAGCCATGGACCGCTACTACCAGAATCACCACGCCAACGTGCACCGAGGGGTCTATCAGACGGCGAACGAGGCCACCGCCATCTACGAGGGGGCTCGCGACTCGGCCGCACACTTCCTTAACGCGCCGGGCGGCTCGGAGGAGATCGTCTTCACTAAGAACGCGACGGAATCCTTCAACCTGCTGGCGAGATCGTGGGGAGCCCACTTCCTTCGTCCCGGCGACGTCGTACTGGTCAGTGAGATGGAGCACCACGCGAACATCGTGCCGTGGTTCCAACTCCGTGAGAGCCACGGCATCGAGGTCCGATTCATCCCGGTCGGCGACGACTTCCGCCTGGACCTGACCAACATCGAAGAACTGATGCGCGGCGTGAAGCTCGTCTCGGTGAGCGCGATGAGCAACGTGCTCGGCACCATCAATCCGATTCGTGAACTCGCCGATCTGGCCCACGCTCACGGCGCGCTGTTCGCGGTGGACGGGGCCCAATCCGTGGCACACCTGCCCACGGATCTCGTGGCCCTCGACGCCGATTTCATGATCTTCTCGGCGCACAAGATGCTCGGTCCGACCGGGCTCGGCGTGTTGTGGGCGCGCGAGGAGATCCTCAAGTCCATGCCGCCCTTCCTCGGCGGCGGCGGCATGATCAAGGACGTGAGTACCGACGGCTTCACGCCCGCGAGTGGACCGGCAAAGTTCGAGGCCGGAACCCCTCCGATCGCCCAAGCCGCGGGCTTCACCGCCGCCGTTCGTTACCTCGAAGGGCTCGGCATGGACCACGTCGCCGCCCACGAGAAGGACCTCACTGGAGACGCACTCACGCGACTGGCCCTGGAATTCGAAGGTCGAGTTCGGGTGATCGGCCCCGCCGACACCGAGGCCCGCGGCGGCGTCATCTCCTTGGACGTCGAAGGGGTGCACCCCCACGACGTGGCCCAGGTACTCGACCAGTTCGGCGTGTGCGTGCGGCCTGGTCACCACTGCGCCAAGCCATTGATGAAGCGCTTCGGTCTCGCCGCGACCGCTCGTGCGTCCTACGGGCCGTACTCGCTGGTGAGCGACACCGACGTGTTGCTCGAAGCCCTCACCCACGCCGTTGAGATGTTCGGCTAGCCGTGGCGAATCTCGACGACCTCTACCGCGAGATCATCCTCGATCACTACCGCTCGCCGCGCAATCGTGGCGAATTGGCTCCCCCCGCCCACCGCACCGAAGGCTTCAACCCCCTCTGCGGAGACGAGATCGTGGTCTACGCCCTCGTCGAGAACGGGGTACTGAGTGACATCAAGCTGACGGGCCACGGATGTTCCATCTCCCAGTCGTCCTCGTCACTGATGAGCAGCGCCGTCAAGGGCAAGAGCCTTGAACAGGTCCGTGAGACCATTGCCACCTTCAAGGAGCTGATGACGGCACCCGAGGGCACGTCCGACGGCGCGGTCGAGAACTCGAGCAGCGACGTCAACCTGCGCCGGTTGGGCGAGTTGGCCGCCCTGGCCGGTGTCGTGAAGTTTCCGGTGCGGATCAAGTGTGCGACGTTGGCGTGGAACACCCTCACCCAAGCCCTGGACGAAATCAGCGCCTGATCACGCCCGAGCAATTCGAGCGCGCAGGATTATTTGGGGGTGCAGGGCGTCGGGTCGAAGTACTGATCGCCCTCGGGTGGAATCGTGGTCGTCGTCGTGGCGGTGCTCGCCGCCAGGTTCACGAGGAACTTCGCCCCCGACGAGGGGACCACCACGGCCGAGGTCGTGGCCGAGGTCGTCGGAACCGTCCACCCTGGGGAGTACCCCGCCGAGTTGATGGGTGGCGGATTCGTGGGCTTCTGGAGTTGTGAACCGAAGATCTGGTAGAGCACCTTCTGCATGGCGGGTTCTTGCACAAAAAGGATGCTCCCGAGACTGCCGTAGGTGCCCGGCGCGGTGGGCAAGGTGTACGTGGCGAGATTCGTGGGATCGAGGTTGTGGAATTTGATCGCGAGTCCGATGAGCTCACTCGAGGAGAAATTACTGTCGAGGGCGATGCCTGCGGTCAGCTTCGAGATGAAGCCGTTGATGGTGATCGGGTTATAGAGTCCCTTGGCCTTGTCAATCATGGCCTTCAAGAACTCGTTCTGACGGTAGATGCGCCCGTAGTCGCTCGTGACGTCAGTGCTCCACACGCCATTTTGGTACCACTGGTAGTGACGACTGCGCACCAGGGCGAGAGCCTGGAAGTTGTTCACGCTCTGACAGCCCGCGTGCGGAATATTGAGGCCCGAGAAGGCATCCTTGGCGGGGTAGGGGAAGTTCATGTAGACCCCACCGATGGCCTGAGCGGCGTTGATGATGCCCAAGAAACTCACCACCACGGTGTGCGCGATCGGGATCCCGAAATTCGCCGTGATGGTCTGGGCCAACAGTGAGGGACCGTTGGCGAAGTTGACGTTGAGGCGGTTGGCCTTGCCGTAGAGGTTCTGGTTCGCCAGCAAGGTCGTGACGGTGTCGCGCGGAATCGAGAGTACCGTAATCGTTCCCTTGGCGGGATCGACGTGCATGATCTTGACCACGTCACTGCGCTGACCAGCAGCCTGTCCAGTGGACGCCCCGGTCTGGGCGGCGATGTATCCCGAAAGCCCCGCGCGCGAGTCCGAGCCCACTTCGAGGATGTTGAAGGGTTGGTTCCCGACACGCGCCACTTCACCGGCGACGTTGATCTTGGTGATGTGACCGAGTTGCCAGAGCGTGTAGAGGTACCCGCCACCGAGCAACACGATAATCACCGTGACCACGGAGATAGCCGAGATCCACCATTTGCGGTGCCGACGCCAATGCGTTGCCTTGGGAACACGGCTCTTGTGCTTCACCCCCGCCTTTTGGTCGATGGCCTCGCCGAGCGCAGCGAGGCGGTGTGAATTGGCCAGGCCGCCGGGGTGAGGAGTGGCGCGGCGCGACCGACCACGTGCGACGTCAGGAGGGTCCGAAGGCATCAGCCGACTTTACCAGTGCTAGTTAAGAAATCGTTCTACTTCTGGACAATTCGGAACGGCTCGTAACCGTCCTTTTCGAGGATTTCCGCCAATTCCGGACCACCGGTGGCCACCACGCGACCCTCGGAAACCACGTGGATCATGGTCGGGGTCAATTCCTGGAGAAGTCGTCGGAAGTGGGTGATCGCCAGCACGCCACAATTCCATTCGGTGGTGGCCTCTTGAAGCCGTCGCGCCACCGCGCCCAGGGCATCAACGTCCAAACCAGAATCGATCTCGTCGAGCATCGCGAACTTCGGCTGCAGCACCGCCAACTGCACCATCTCAGCGCGTTTGCGCTCGCCGCCCGACAAGTCCACGTTGACGAAACGCTCGAGGACCTCGGGACGAAGTTCGACACGACGCGCCTCGCTCCTCATGCGCTCAAGGAGTCCCTCTCGTTCGGCGCCAGCGGCGACCAACAAGTCGACCGGTCGCACGCCGGGCACCTCCATGGGGTGCTGCAGCGCCAGAAAGAGTCCGTGTCGCGTGCGTTCGGTGGGCGAGAGATCGAGAAGCTCGACCCCGTCGATGACGACGGAACCCTCGAGCACTCGGTAGCCCGGATGCCCCGAAAGGGCGTGCGCCAGGGTCGACTTTCCCGAGCCATTAGGCCCCATGATCACGTGGACCTCACCCGAGGCCATCGAGAGGTCGAAACCCTTCAAGACCTCCTTGCCCGCGACCTCGACGCGCAGACCCTGAATCGTTAACGTGCTCAACTCATCACCACCTGTAGTCGACCAGCCTCGACGACGACGTCGTAATGGACCACGGGCCGCGTCGCCGGGAAGGACGCCGGTTGGCCGTCCTTCAAGTTGAACATGGCCCCGTGACGCGCGCACTCGATCTCGCAGGTCGTGACGTCGACCTCGCCCTGGGACAGGGAGAAATCCTCGTGACTGCAACGGTCGTCGAGCACGTAGACGTCGTTGTCGATGCGTACCACCACGAGCACGCGATCGTTCACCGTCACTCGGGCCGCCTCACCGTGGACGTAGTCGTCGAGGGAGCCGATGTCGAAGGTCGTCACGGCGTCACGATCTCCACGTGGCCCAAGGTCTCACCCAAGTCACGTTCGACCACTTCGGCGAGTTGCGGGGGCAGCGTCGCGAGCATCTCGTAAAAGAAGCCCTGGATCATGAGCCGCTCGGCGTCGCGACGCGTTACCCCGCGCGACTCCAGGTACCACCGCTGTAGTTCGTCGAGCGGTCCCACGCTCGAGGCGTGCGCACACATGACGTCGTTCTCACGGATGTCCAAATTGGGCACACTGTCGGCGTGCGCGTGCGGCGAGAGCAGCAGATTGTGATTCGTCTGGCGCGCGTCGGTGCGCTTGGCGCCCTTCTCGATCTCGATCAGCCCGGTGTAGACCGAACGCGACTCGTCGGCCACGGCGCCCTTGGAGAGCAGCGTCGAGTGCGTACGGCCCGCTCGATGGAACTGGTGCGTGCGAAAATCGTGCACCTGGTGCCCCGAACCCAAGAAGGTGGTGCGCAATTCGTTCTCGGCGCCCGCCGCTAAGAACTCCACGTCATTACGCGAACGGTTGTAGTGCGCACCGATTGAGATCACCGCTTGACGTAATCGCGCGTCACGTCCCAAGTGGCCCGTGGAGCGCGCGACGTGCCACGCGGTGGCGTCGAGACGCTGATAGGTACTGACCTGCAATGAGGAATTGTCAGCGAGGTCGTACTCGGTGAGGGGTACGACGAGTGAATCGACACCGCCGTCGAGATACTCCACGACCGAGACCTGCGCCGAGCGCCCCAGGGTGATGAGCATCTGGGGGAAGGAGCTGTCACCGCGGGTCGTGTTCAAGATAACGATGGGCTGGTCCACGTGCGTGGCGTCAGCCACGCGCACCGTGATCGTGGCAGGCGACAGTGCACAGTTGAGCTGCGCGAAGGCGTCACTGGCGTACTTCGGCGACCACGTCGACTCGCTCCGTTCCACGCTGACTCCCTCGAGCGAGCCCGCGACATCGACGAGGTCACCGTCGACTACTCGAATGACGAGTCCAGCTCGCTCGCCGAGCTCGTGGGCGAATGCCGAGAGTGCAGGTGCTTCGCTGGGGGCGCCCACCGTAAAGCAGTCCAGATCCAAATCGCCGAGTGGGGCGTAGCGCCAAACCTCGTCAACGGTGCTCGGGAGCCCCAGGGCGCTGAACGTGTTCCAGGCCTCGAGCCGAGTGGGCGAATCTTCGTGGTCGGCGATATAGGCCAGGGCGGACTGCGTGAAGTTTTTCATAGGAGAGGGCTTGAAAAGTGTAGTGGGAGTGAGAAGGCCTTCGGACGACTCGCGTGGTTAGTGGCGCCAGAACTTCCAGCCACGGCGTTGCTTCTTCTCCATCTCGTCGAGGACGCGTCGGCGTTCCTCGAAGAGCTCGGGCGCCACCGCGTCGATGATGTCACTGGCGGCGTTGAGAATGTCGCGTCGATCTTCGAGGGGAACTTCGCTCGAGGGAGGCTCTTCCACGTTGGGACGACGCGCCAGGGTGCCGTGAGACCAGCCAACGTCGGCGAGTCGGCGCTCGTAGGTGAGACAGTCCTCCGGACAGCTCCAGGGCTGATCGGGAGCGTTACCGAGTACGCAGAATCGCGCGACTTCACCAGAGGCGTACGTACGGCTCTGGAAGTGCTTACATTCCTCACGCATTCCCATGTCGTCTCCATTGTGTCACGCTCGACGAGTTCAAGCCTGGGCACCAGTGCGCCCAAAGTCCTAACCGATCGATCCTTCCATCTGCAGTTCGATGAGTCGCGACCACTCCACGGCGTACTCCATCGGGAGCGTGCGCGTGACGGGCTCGATGAAACCGTTGACGATCATGCCCATCGCCTGGGTCTCGGTGAGACCACGACTCATGAGGTAGAACAACTGGTCGTCGCCGATCTTCGAGACGGTGGCCTCGTGACCAATGGAGGCGTCTTGTTCGCCGACTTCCATGTAGGGCTTGGTCTCGGAGATCGACTGCTCGTCGAGTAACAACGCATCGCATCGTACAAAGGCCTTGGCGCCGGTGGCACCCTCTTCGACCTTCACGAGTCCGCGATAGGTGGTCTGTCCACCATCTTTCGAGATGGACTTAGAAATAATCGTCGACGTCGTCTCGGGCGCGCAATGCACCATCTTGGCTCCGGCGTCTTGAATCTGCCCGGGTCCGGCGTAGGCGACCGACAGGACTTCTCCCGAGGCCTTGGGGCCCATCAAGTAGACGCTCGGATACTTCATCGTCAAGCGCGAACCGATATTGCCGTCAATCCACTCGACGTGAGCCTCCTCCTCGGCGCGTGCACGCTTGGTAACGAGGTTGTAGACGTTATTCGACCAGTTCTGAATGGTGGTGTACGTAATGCGCGATCCCTTGAGCGCCACGAGTTCCACCACGGCCGAGTGCAGGGAGTCCGTGGAGTACACCGGAGCCGAACAGCCCTCGACGTAGTGCACCTGACTTCCCTCGTCTGCGATGATCAACGTTCGCTCGAACTGACCCATGTTCTCGGTATTGATGCGGAAGTACGCCTGCAGGGGCTGGTCCACGTTGACCCCGGGGGGCACGTAAATGAACGAACCACCGCTCCACACCGCTGAGTTCAGCGCAGCGAACTTGTTGTCGTTGGGCGGGATGACCGTGCCGAAGTACTTTCGCACGAGATCTGGATACTCGCGCACCGCGGTGTCCATGTCGCAGAACAAGACGCCCAGGCGCTCGAGGTCCTCGCGGTTGCGGTGAAAAACGACCTCGGACTCGTACTGCGCGGTGACGCCCGCCAAGTACTTGCGCTCGGCCTCGGGGATGCCCAGGCGCTCGTAGGTGTTCTTAATGGCGTCGGGCAGGTCCTCCCAGCGCTCCACCCGATTCTCGGTGGGCTTGATGTAGTAGTAGATGTCATTGAAATCGAGTTGGGGCATACGCTGGGAGAACCACTCCAGCATGGGCTTGCGCTCGAAGCGCTTGAGGGCGTTCAATCGGAAGTCGAGCATCCACGGCTCCTCGGACTTGATCCCCGACATCTCGCGCACGATGGCCTCATTGATGCCCTTCTTCGGCTTAAAGACGGGAATCTGGTCGTCGGACCAGCCCAGTTGGTAGCGACTGAAATCCAAGTTGTCGACGCTCATTGTTCTCCTTCGCGGAATATTCCCTATGGCCATAGTACTAACTCGAGAGAGCACTCTGACGCAAAATCTTGTCATCTGGCAGAGTGGAGCAATGCCACTAGCTCCGCGCGTCACTCAACGTCCCTTCGAAATTACTCGCCACGGCGACACTCGCATCGACCCTTACTACTGGCTCCAAGATCGTGACAACGAAGAAGTACTCGCCCACTTACGGTCGGAGAACGCGTACCTCGCCGAAGAACTCGCCTACCTCGCGCCGCTCGAGGGCCAACTCTTCGAGGAAATCAAAGCCCGCATTGAGGAGACCGATATCTCGGTCCCAGTGCGTCGCGGCGACTGGTGGTACTACGAACGCACCCGCGAAGGACTCAACTACCCCATCAGCTGTCGCGTGCGCGTGACGCCAGGCGTCGACGCTCCTCCCGTGATTCTGCCCGACGTCGCCATTGAGAACGAGCACATCATCTTGGACGAGAACCTCGAGGCCGAGGGTCACGACTTTCTCTCGGTGGGGGTCCTCGCAGTGAGCCCCGATGACCGTTGGGTGGCGGTCGGAGTCGACTTCGAGGGTGACGAGCGCCACCGCGTCAGCGTGCGACCACTCGCCGGACAGCCCCCCCTCGACGATGTACTCGACGACGTGTACTACGGCTTCGCCTGGGCGGGCGACAGCCGCCACTTCTTCTACACCCGTGTTGATGACGCCATGCGCCCCTGGCAGCTCTGGCGCCACGAGATCGGCACTCGCGCGGAACACGACGTCGTGGTCATGCAAGAAGACGACGCGCAATTCAACGTGTCCGTCGGGCGCAGCCGTGATGACGAGGTCATCCTGGTGTCGCTATCGTCCTCGTCCACCTCGGAGATGTACTACCTCGATTCGATGACGCCCACTGATTCCTTCGCTCTCGTCGAAGCGCGACGCCAGGACATCGAGTACGGCGTCGAGCACTTTCGTGACCGATTGGGCCGCGATTGGTGGCTCAAGATCACGAACGAGGACGCCACCGACTTTCGCCTGTTGGCGCGTCACGTCGAGGAGGCCACGGCGCCGTGGCGCGAGTTGATCGCGCACCGACCCGGCCAACGCCTCGACGGCATCGACGCTTTCGCCGACTTCGTGGCGATCTCAGAGCGCCACGACGGCAGTGCCGCGGTACGCATCGCCCCGCTACTCGACGACCCGGACCCCTTTGGTGAGGACCTCCTGGCGCGCGCCTACTTCGTCGACGGTGGTCCCGCGCCAACGACCGTCTCTCTCTCGGCCAACGCGATGTACGAGACGAATCGACTTCGCGTCTCGATGACGTCGCTCGTGACCCCGCGCCTGATCGCCGATATCGATGTCGCCACCGGGACTGCCACCATCCTCAAGCAACAGCGTGTCCTCGGCGGTTACGACGCCACGCGCTACGTCACCGGCCGCCTCTGGGTCGAGGCCAGTGACGGGGTGCGAATCCCGGTGTCGGTGGTGGCGAGTCGTGACGTCCTCGCCCGCGGCGAGGACGGAGAACTCACGCCCCGAGGACCGGCGCCCCTCCTGCTCTACGGTTACGGGAGTTACGAGATCTCCATCGACCCCACCTTCTCCTCCCTTCGCCTCTCCCTGCTCGATCGCGGGGTTATCTTCGCCATTGCCCACGTACGCGGTGGGGGCGAGATGGGGCGTTCCTGGTACGAGATGGGACGACTCGCCCAAAAACCCACCACGTTCTCGGACTTCGTCGCGGTGGCCCAGTACCTCGTCGCTCAGCGGTGGACCACGCCGGATCAACTCTGCGCGCGCGGAGGGTCCGCGGGAGGACTCTTGATGGGCGCCGTGATGAACCTCGCCCCCCACCTCTTTCGTTGCGTCGTCGCCGAAGTGCCCTTCGTGGACTCGCTCACGACCATGCTCGACGCCTCGCTACCGCTCACGGTGGGTGAATGGGAGGAGTGGGGCAACCCCGACGCCAGCCCCGAGGCGTATCGCACGATGAAGTCGTACTCGCCCTACGACAATGTACGCAGCCTCAACGACGACGGTTCACCGCGGATATACCCACACCTCTTCGCCGCGGGCGGACTCAACGACTCGCGCGTGGGTTACTGGGAACCGGCGAAGTGGGTACTCAAATTGCGCGACGCTCATCCCGACAACGTCGCCTACCTCAAGACGGAACTGGGTGCGGGCCACGGCGGACCTTCGGGGCGATACGACGCGTGGCGCGACGAGGCTCAAGTTCTGGCCTTCATCGTCCACGAACTCGGCGTCGCGCGCTAACGACTCGCCGCCGCGCGCACCAGCGCCAGTCCGCTGTGCAGGGGCACCGTTGGAGAATGCCGCAGCACCGCGATCGCCACTACTACCGCCACCACGAGAACGATGACCGCGACCACCACCACTTGGCGGCGGCGGCGAAACCGCGGGTGCGCGCCATGACGCATTGATCGCTCGAGAGCCCATCTCTCGTCGTGGCGCAGGTGGGGCGGGGAAATCGCCTCCACCGGATTCACCTGGGCGTCGTTGAAGACAAATTCCTTATCAGGATCGAGTCGGGGCAATTGCACGGGAGGCGAATCGAGCGCCTCGCTCCCGTCGAGGATTCGAAAGCCTCGCGAGGGGCGATACGGCGACGGCGGCGGCGACGGCGACGGACGCGCTATCTCTCGGGACCGGGGCTTTTTCGACGTGGTGTCGGAGTGGTTCGCGACGCGTCCGCGTAGTAAGAACGCCACGACCAAGAACACAAGGACGACGCCCCCGGCAATTTGAATTAGCAACACGAGGTCATCCCTTCGTGCACGGCGCTCCTCCTCGTCTTCAGAGTCAGCGTAGCCAGTCAAACGAACTCAAGCGAGTTCGCCGAATCCTCCGCGGAAGTAAATCAGGGGATGGCCACTTCGCGCGTACACGTAGCTCACCGCCACCACCGCCACGTCGTGATCTCCGTGCGTCGTGACGACCGACATCCGCCCCTCGAGGTGTGCGATGGCTCCGTCGAGCAGGGGTGAGCCGTCGGGGGCCTTCTCCCAGGGTGAGCCGTCAAACTTGTCCACCCCCGACGTGGCGAAACGGCGCGCGAGCGGCTCCTGGTCGGCGCCGAGAATGCTGATACCTACGTTTTCACTCTGGCGGACCAGTCCCCACGAATGCCCCTGGGTACTGGCAGCGAAGGTGACGAGCGCGGGTTCGAGCGAGAGGGAACCGAAACTTTGACAGGTGAAGCCCGCGGGGCCATCGGTGGTGGTGGCGGCGATGACCACGAGACCGGTGGCGTAGTGCCCCAGCACTTCCTTGAAGTGCGCCACGTCAATAGATGTCACGCGCAAACCCTATCGGGCAACTTCGGCGTGCCCGCCGAGCACGAATCGCCCCGCGACGCGACCAATCAAGCCCTCACGCTCGAGCTGCGCGAGCAAGACCTCAATCCGTTCGACGTCGACATCGGCCAAACCCACGATCACGTTGCGTCGAGTGAGTGCGGTCTCGTGCAGCAACTTCAAAATTCGCCCACGCACCTGTCGGTCCGAATTCGCAAACGACGCCTGGGGCCGCGACACCGCCGCCGAGCGCGGCGCCGGGTCCGTGCCGCCCTCGCGCTGGAAGCGACACGCACGTCGCAGTGGGCACGACATGCAGCGTGGGTCTCGGGTGCAGAACTGAGCACCCAAGTCGATCATCGCCTGATTGAAGGCCGCGGCGCCCTCGCGGGGGAGCAATTTGCTAGCGAGTGACTGTGCCTCGCGCGGACGCAGTGGGCGATTGGCCAGGGCGCGCGCGAGAACCCGCCCCACGTTGGTGTCCAGCACAGCGACGGGGGCACCGAAAGCGAAGGACGCGACGGCGTGTGCGGTGTAGGGCCCCACTCCCGGCAAACTCAAGAGGTCATCGACCGAAGCGGGCACCGCGGAGTCGAATCGCTCACACATCTCGCGCGCGGCGTCGTGCAGTGACTTGGCGCGACGGGGGTACCCTAGCCCGCTCCAAAGTCGCAACACCTCGGCCAAGGGAGCCTGGGCACAACTCGACGGGCTCGCAAACGTGTCGAGAAATCGTCGCCACGGTTCAACCACCCGGCCGGTGGATGTCTGTTGCAACATGATCTCTGCAACGAACACCGCCCAGGGGTCGTCATGGGCGATCCATGGCAAGTCGCGGCGTAGTTCCGGGGCGGCTCGACGTAGCGAGCGGCGAAACGCGACGAGAGCCTTGAGTGCGTCAGCCTCGAGGACGACCTCGGGCATCGTCAGTCGATTAGATGACGGCCGGCAAGGGTCGCGTCGAGAAGGACGCCGTGCTGCCGTCGAGCGATTCACCATCGATGACGAGCCGCCACGTGAAGCGCGAATTCGGACTCAGTGGGATGGGTCCGAGGTTCACCGCAATCGGCACGTCCACCGGAGTACCCACGGGCACGCCTTCGGGGGCACTCGCCGAAAAGTCACCACGAATCTCGATGGTCTGGGGACCTTGGGGGGAATCGAATTGGACCAACTGCCCATCGGCGTCTTCGAGAAACAATTCCCAGTGATGCATTCGGTCAAACTCGTGCGTGTCCACTTCGACTTTGATGGCCACCGCTGACGGCACGGGCTCTGGACCGCTCAACGACCATCCACCACCGAGAATGTACAACTTTCCGTCGGCGACTTGTGCGGAATCAGCGAGCAGCATGGTGACGTTCATCCACCCAGCCTAGACAATCGTCTGCGCACTGATTTTCTCTCTCCGACTGGACCATGCGACAAAAATTATTACCACTTAATCAGGTAATTTAACCGAAACTTATGTACTCGCCGAGTGCTGGCGGGCGTGGAGGGGGTAGCCTTGCCGCCATGACTCACGTCGAGCGTCTCGGACGCCCTTCGACGCTTCGACTCGCGAGCAGACCGCAAAAGTCTCGGTGGATACTCACCGCGCTCGCCGCAGTCGTGGTGTCCGCAAGTGCAGTGACCGTCCTCTCTCGTCCCGCCGGAGCGATGACGATCGCCCAGGAGAAGCAGCGCGCGGCCGACCTCTACAACCAGATTCAGCGGGTCGGGGCCCAGGTGCAGTTCCTCGGTCAGCGCTACGACCTCGCGCACCTCAAGTACGCCCACATCGTCAACACCATTACCAACACCAAGGCCATCGTCGCCGGTATCCAGAGTCAGGTAGTCAACGACAACTCGCGCCTCAAGGCCGACGCGGTCTTCGCCTACGTGACGAATGGTTCGGCCTCGTCCAGCAACCCCCTCTTCAACACCAACGCCGCCAACGTGGGTGCCACCGACGTCTACAACCAACTCGCCACCGGCAACATCGGCTCGGTCATCGCGAGTCTCAAGACCAACCGGGTCCAGCTGACGCAGGAACGCGGATTGCTCAACTCCGAAATGGCGCAGGCCGCGGCGGTGGCGAATGCGGCCAAGGCCAACTACCAGCAGTACCTCACCCTCCAGGCCAACATCGAGCAGGCGCGGTCCCAGGTCGAGGGACAGATCTCGTCGTACTACCACGCCATCGCCGCCGCCGCCGCCGCGGCGTCGGTGAGGGCAGTGACCACGGCCATCGCCACGCCCCAGCCCACTTCGGGCTCCGCGGCCCCACCGCCGGACCCGCTCGGCGCTGCGGCCGTCGCCGCGGCTGAGTCCTACTTAGGCGTGTGGTACCAGTGGGGTGGCGCCTCGCGTAGTGGCGTCGACTGCTCGGGACTGGTGATGTTGGCCTACGACGCGGTGGGTGTCTCACTCCCGCACTATTCGGGTGCCCAGTTCGCCGACACCGTGCGCGTGCCACTCTGGGACATCCAGCCGGGTGATCTCCTGTTCTACGGCTACAACGGCGACGAGCACGTCGCGATGTACGTCGGGGGTGGCAACATGATCGAGGCGCCCCAGACCGGGTACCAAGTCCACATCACTCCGGTGCGCTTGGGGTGGGGGTTCGCGGGGATTGGTCGCGTGAGCGCCTAGCGATGTCGGGCGTACCCACTTCTATCCACCTCGGCCCCTTCGTCTTTCACCTCTACGGTTTAGGACTCGGTATTGCGGCCTACGTTGCCTATCTCTACGCTGAGCGACGACTGCGTCGACACGGCATCGATACCGCCGCATTCGCCCGCTACACCCTCGCGCTACTCGTCGCGGGACTGTTCGGCGCCCGCCTCGCCAACATCGTCACCAACTGGGGCTACTACTCCGGTCACCCCGCCCGTTGGATCGCCGTATGGCAGGGGGGGATCTCCAGTTTCGGCGGCATCGGCTTCGCGATCCCGGTCGGCATCATTGCGCAACGACACTGGTGGCCCTCCACGCGACTCCTGGCATTCACCGACGCCCTGATCCCCGCTCTGGTCGCGGGATGGGCCCTCGGTCGAGTACTCGGCCCCCAATTCATGGTCAATGGCGGGGGTCATCAAACCACGTCGTGGTTCGGCATTCATTATTCGGGTCAGATCGGCAAACGGGTCCCGGTGCCCCTGATCCAGGGCGCCGAGGACGCCGCATTGTGGTTGATCCTGATCCGCCTCGAGGCGAAGTGGACCACGCGAGCCGTCGGCGTGATCAGCGCTGTGGCGATGATTATCTGGGGCCTCGTGCGCGCCTACGACGAGCGATGGCTGCTCGGCCAACAGTCCCACTCGGGTTCGATCGGAGTGCAATTGGCCGGCCTCGCGCTCACCCTCGCCGGAATCGGCACCTGGTGGCGTGTGTCACGACGACCTCGCGTCGTGACGACGAAATAGAACTGTCGTCCAAAAGTCAAGGGGTGCGCGAATGGAGCTGCGTCCACGACTGACCCTCGTCGCGTCACTTCGTGCCGACCGGTTCGGCCACTTCAAACCTCGAGGGACCCTGGAAGATTGGGGCTTAGTCGACGAGACGACGTCCACGGCCTGACGTGGTTCTCGGTGTAGGGACTCGAGGGATCCTGTTTCGCCCGACGTGGCCCCCGCCGCGAAATCCGCTGGAGTGGGTCCCCAGCGACCCCCGACTGCGACTAGAGCAGCGAGTTCCATTCCTCGTCGCTCAACGCACCGAGGCGACTGACCTCGGCGCGCGCCGCCACGGGACTGCGCGCCACGTCAATATAGGACACGTGATCAAGGCCCAATCGGCGCCACGGTGCGAAGAGATTGCGGGTGGGTGAAGGGTTCGTGTAGATACCGCGCACCAGGAGTCCCTCCTCGGAGGCCGCGACCAC
>JARCRU010000104.1 GCA_029850535.1 Actinomycetota bacterium
GGCCAAGGGGGGAAGGGGGATCACTTCGGCGTGCCCATCCTGACGGTCACCGGGACTTCGGGGGTCCACACACCACTCGCGTGGTCGTGGTCCAAGTGCGTTGGGGTGCCCTGCGCGCGACGCCGCATGATTTCGCCGGTACGAATCTGCTCGTGCAACGTGAGGATGGCGTGCATCAGCGTCTCGGGACTTGGCGGACAGCCCGGCGCGTAGACGTCCACGGGCACAATCTGGTCGACTCCCTGGACAATGGCGTAGTTGTTGAAGAGTCCACCCGTCGAGGCGCACACACCCATCGAGATCACCCACTTGGGCTCCATCATCTGGTCGTAGACCTGACGCAACACTGGCGCCATCTTTTGGCTAACCCGTCCGGCAACAATCATCAAGTCCGCCTGTCGCGGGGAGTTACGAAAGACTTCCATGCCAAAACGCGCGAGGTCGAAGTCGGCGGCACCCGCCGCCATCATCTCAATTGCGCAACAGGCCAGACCGAACGACGCCGGCCAGACCGAGGCGCGCCGTGCCCATCGCACCAAGTCCTCGATCGGCGCGGTCAAGAAATTGTGCTGGAGATCTTCGAGGGCCACTACGCCGCCTGGTCGGACTCGGCGCCGATGCGCACGATGGTCGAGGAACTGGTCCGTTCGGGCATACCAGTAGTTAGGTGCTGACGCGGCCCCCACGAAAGAGCGCCCTCGCGCACCAGGTAGAGCAGTGCACCGAAGACGGTGAGTGAAAACACCAGGACTTCAACGAGACCGAATCCGGCCAACTGACGAAAGACGACGGCGAAGGGGTACATGAACACCACTTCGATATCGAAGATCACGAAAATCATGGCCACCAGATAAAAACGAACCGGGAATCGTTGAGGGGGTTCGACTTCGGGGACTATCCCGCACTCGTAGGGCGCGATTTTGGCGTCAGTTGGCCGCTTGCGTGGCGCCAGCAAAGCCGACGCTACAAACGAACCCGACGCGAACACCGCTCCTAGAATCAGGAGTCCCAGTATCGGCAAATACTGGTTCACGCATTCATTTCTATCACTCCCGCGATACCCGTCGAGACGGCCCGCGAGGAGCGAGCGCGTAATCTGTCTCAATGTCCACTCTCCAAGATGTCGTCGCTCCGTCTCACGAATTTGACGTGGTGATTGTGGGGGCCGGACCCAGCGGATCAGCCTGCGCGTACTGGCTCGCCCGAGCGGGTTGGTCAGTCTGCCTCGTGGAGAAGAAGACGTTCCCTCGTGAGAAGACCTGTGGTGACGGACTCACGCCGCGCTCGGTGCACCAACTCATTGAAATGGGGCTAGAGCCTGAAGTGGCCGCGCACGGTCACAAGTATCAGGGGCTGCGCTCCTTCGGCTTTGGTGCGTCGCTCGAGATGAAATGGCCCGAACACCCGATCTTTCCTAATTACGGCTACACCATCACACGTTTCAATCTCGACGGTCTGGTGGCTGAGCGCGCCGTGACGCTCGGCGCGACGCTGCTGGCGGGTGTCGAGGCGGTCGACCTGCTCGACGCGGTGGCGTCGAGCAACGGCGCCCTCAGTGGTGCTGCGGGAGTTGTCGTCAAGGACAAGGAAACTGGTGTGACGGCCGAGATTCGCGGTCGCTACCTGGTTGTGGGGGACGGACAGAACTCTCGCTTGGGCCGAGCCCTCGGCACCACGCGTAACCGCGAGTGGCCCATGGGCATGGCGCTGCGCGGCTATTACACCTCAGAGCGTCACGACGAGCCCTGGATTGACTCCCACCTCGACATCCGTGACCCCAAGGGAGATGTCGTTCCCGGCTACGGCTGGATATTCCCCTTGGGTGACGGACGCGTCAACGTCGGCGTGGGGCTCCTCTCAACGGGCGGAGCGTGGAAGGGCGTCAACACCACCAAACTGCAGGAATATTTCGTCGCGCAGACGGCCGAGGCCTGGGGACTCAATGACGACACCTGTCTGGGACCAGCCACCGGCGGTCGTCTGCCCATGGGAATGGCCGTCGGACCGAGGGTGGGACCTAACACCCTCACCATCGGCGACGCGGCCGGCACGGTCAACCCCTTCAACGGCGAGGGTATCGCCTACGGCTACGAGTCGGGACGACTCGCGGCCGGTGCGCTAGGTGAGGCGCTGGCCTCGGGCGACGCGTCGGCCCTCTCGCTCTACGACGAACGGATGCAGGCCGCCTACGGCGACTACTACAAGTTGGCTCGAGCCTTCGTGCGGCTCATCTCGGAACCCAAAATCCTCTCGATCTGCGTCGGCGCCGGTCTTCGCATCAAACCCCTGATGAATGAGTTGCTCGCCGTGATGGCCAATTTGATGAGTAACGACAACAAGGGGCCAGCCGAGGTGGGGTACCGCGCCATGGTGCGCCTGGCCAACGCGGTGCCCGAAGAGGCGTACCGCATGCTTCTGGGTACGTCCTCGGGCGACGGGCCCCAACGTTGACCTTATTTCTCACTCGTGCATAGGATAAAAGTGTGAGGAGAACATCGAGTCGGGACATTGACGGCCAGGTGCGGGCGTGATACCCACCTTCGTCATCTTCTTGCGCGAGGGCATCGAAGCCTCGATGATCGTCGCAATCTTGCTCGCCTACCTCAAACGCATCGGACAGACCCAGTACTTCCGTGACGTCTTTCTCGGGGTCGCGGCGGCCATGGTCTTGATGGTGGCCGGTGGGATCGGGGCCTACGTCGCCATTGCCCAGTACTCGGGTTCGAACCTCCAGACCTACTTCGAGACCACCACCTACGTGGTGGCCGCCGGGTTCTTGACCGCGATGACCTTCTGGATGCACAAGCACGCGCGCACCATGGCCCACGAACTTCAGTTACGTAGCGATCAGGCACTCTCTAGGGGCAATCGCTGGGGACTGGGCTTACTTTCGTTCCAGGCGGTGGGTCGCGAGGGACTCGAGACTATGGTCTTCACCCTGGCCATCTTGTTCGCCAATGCGCACCAGGCCGCCACGCCAGTGCACGGTAATCTCGTACTACTGGGCGGGGCTCTGGGTCTCGTGCTCGCGCTCCTCATGGCGGTCGCGATGTACCGCATGGGCACCCGAGTCAACCTGAAGATTTTCTTTCGCGTCCTGGGCATCGCGCTAATGCTCTTCGCGGCGGGTCTGCTCGCCGACGCCATGGAGAACCTGCAGCAGCTTGGTTGGATCTCGCTGGGCTCACACGTCATGTGGAATACCAGCGGCTTCATGAGAGAATCGTCCAACGTGGGCGATGTCTTTCACTCGCTACTGGGCTACGCTGACCAACCCACCGTGCTGCAAGGTCTGGTGTGGCTCGCCTACGTCGCGGTGAGTATCAGCGTCTTCGTACTGATGGGCCGCAAGCCCCGCACCACTACTCGCGCGTGAACGACTACGCCGACACGGCGCCGGTGGATGTCACTCGCGCCAATAATTCATTGGCCAGACTGACGATGGTGCTACGTGTCGTGGCGAGATCGGCCACCAGCGCGAAGAGCGTGACCTCGTAGTGTCCCGCGGCCTCCTCGACGACGACCAGGTGAGCGTGCGCCACTTGAAGGGACGGCAGGCTGACCAGCACCTCGCCGCCACGCGACCACCCCTTGACGAACGTCGGCGTCGCCAAGTTCTTTCCACTCGACAGCTGGGGCGTGACGCCGGTGTTGACACCGACGAGCTCGTCGCCCACGGCTTGAGCGAAACAGCGGCCGAACGAAGCGCGCGACATCTCCGCGACGTCGAGCGCGACACTCTGTGGCGCGTCGTAGTACTGGGCTGTCGACTCGACCTGCACCCCGCCCAGGTCAGAGGAGTAGTAGATCGGCGAACTCACCTGGTAGCGCGGCGTCGTGCCGGCGAGACCGAAGAGGCGGTCATCGACGCTCGCCACGCCCAGGCAGCGCTGAAAGTTCACGCCCGCCAGGGCGAAGGGGGATGCCTGGGGCGGGGCCGTGCTCGTCGTCACCGGATTGGAGTAGAGCACCCGACCCGGTGCGGGCAACAACGACGCGAGCAGCGATGACGAAGGAAGCGACGACGAGGACCAGGTGCCCGCGACGTCACGCGCATTCAAGTTGAGGCCCTCGAGTCCGGTCACCACTGCCGAAGTCGCGGAGCGGTTGACGAGACCCCCAAAGTAACCCGCGAAGGAGGCCAACGTCACCAGGACGGCCACGACCACGGCGCCATTGCGGCGCGACCGGGGCAACTCGCGTGCGCCGTGCTCGCTCAACACCGTGCGCAACTCATCGAGTTTCGCCCGGCTCAGTGGCGCGACGCGGCGCCACTGGTAGAGCTCGCCACCCACGATGGCGACAATGCTCACTCCCCCGCGCGCCCTCACGAGGCGCAGTCCAACGACTTCGCTCCAGGGTGTCTGCCAGGCGACCACCGGATCACCGGCGAGTTGCGTCAGACCTTCGTCGTCCATCAACAAGGTCACCGGTTCAGTGGGGCCGTGAGGAGTGAAACTAGGGCGAATACTCCAACCCTCGGTGCGCACGACATTCACGAGGCGAAGTGAGCGCGCAACGCGACCCGCGCGGCGGCGGCGGCGGCATCGACCGTACGGGCCAGGTCGTCGTCACTGTGGGCCAGGGAGACAAAGAGAATCTCGTAGGCACCCGGGGCAAGAGCGATGCCCTGGTCGAGCATGGCGTGAAAGAATGGTCCGTACAGACCGTTCTCACAAAGGGTTTGGGCCTGGACGAAGTTCTCGGGCTCGTCGAACTCCTCGCGCGACAAGTAGAGACCGAGCAGGGGTCCGCGCACGGGTACGCGCGCGAAGAGCCCGCTGGAGCGAACTGCCTCGCTCAGTTGAGTAGCGAAGCGAGCGACGCGAGCACTGAGGTCCGCGTAATCAGTGGGCGTCACTCTGCTCAACACCTCGGCACCGGCCGCGGTGGCGAGGGGGTTGCCCGAAAGGGTACCGGCCTGATACACGGGGCCGGCCGGTGCGAGCACACTGAGGACCTCGAGTGAACCACCGAAGGCCCCGACGGGGAGTCCTCCACCAATCACCTTGCCAAAACAGTAGAGGTCGGGCGTGACGCCGAAGAACTGCTCGGCGCCGGCGTAGTCAAGACGGAAACCCGTGATGACCTCGTCGAAGATGAGAAGGGCGCCGACGCGATCGCACTCGTCACGCAGTTGGTGCAGGAAGTCAGCCCGGGGCGCCACCATGTTCATATTGGCGGCCACCGGCTCGACCAGCACCGCGGCCACCGTGTCATCGAGCTGGGGAACCACGTTGTACGGCGCCACGATCGTATCCGCGACGGCGTGGGCAGTGACGCCGGCCGAACCCGGCAGTCCCAACTGGGCCACACCGCTTCCGCCCGCCACGAGGAGAGCGTCGGAGTGCCCGTGATAGCAGCCGTCGAACTTCAGGACCTTGTCGCGTCCCGTGGTTCCGCGCGCCACGCGCACCGCGCTCATCACGGCCTCGGTACCCGATGAGACGAGGCGAACCTGCTCGAGGCCGGGTACCCGACTGGTCATGATCTCCGCCAGCAGGACCTCACCGGGGGTCGGCGCACCAAATGTCGTTCCCCGTGTGACCGCCTCTCGTAGGCGCTCGACCACCGCCGGGTGAGCGTGACCCAAGAGCGAAGCGCCATACGACTGGACGTAGTCGACGTAGGTAGTGCCCTCGACGTCGGTGACGTAGGCGCCCGAGCCGCTCACCACGGTGTAGGGGATTCCACCGACGGAGCGAAACGAGCGAACCGGCGAGTCGACACCGCCGGGGATGACGCGCTGAGCGCGGGAGAACCATTCCTCATTGGTACTCATGAGTTCAGAGCCTCGGCGACCTCACGCGCGAAGTAGGTGAGGACGAAATCAGCACCCGCACGCCGCACGGCGGTGAGTTGCTCAATCGCCACCGCGTCACCGTCGATCCAACCGTTGGCGGCGGCGGCCTTGATCATCGAGTACTCGCCACTCACGTGATAGGCGCATAGTGGCACGTCGACCTCGCGTCGCAGATCGCTCAACACATCGAGGTAGGTCATGGCGGGCTTGACCATCACGATGTCGGCGCCCTCGTCGACATCGAGACGCGCTTCGCGCCAGGATTCGCGCCGGTTGCGATAGTCCTGCTGGTAGCTGCGCCGATCACCACCGTTGGCGATCTCGACGCCCACCGCCTCTCGGAAGGGTCCGTAGAGCGCGGAGGCGTACTTCGCGGCGTACGCCATGACGACGGTGTCACTGAAGCCCTCAGCGTCGAGAGCCTCGCGAATTACGCCCACCTGACCATCCATCATTCCCGAAGGAGCCACCACCGCGGCCCCGGCCCTTGCTTGGGCGACGGCGGCGCGTCCGTAGAGATCAAGGGTCGCATCGTTGTCGACGGCGCCGTCGGCGCGCAGGACTCCGCAGTGACCGTGGCTGGTGTACTCGTCAAGACATAAATCGGCCATGACGACGAGATCGTCGCCGAATTCGTCGCGTAGCGAACGCAGTGCGACCTGGACGATGCCGTTGTCGTCGAAAGCGCCTGATCCCAACTCGTCCTTCTGCTGAGGCACCCCGAAGAGGATCACTCCGCCCACACCCGCCGCCTGGAGCGCACGCACTTCAGTGGTCAAAGATTCCAGGGTGTGCTGGAAGTGCCCCGGCAGTGACGTAATAGGTCGAACGTCGTCGCGCCCCTCGGCCACGAAGAGGGGCGCCACGAGGTCGCTGGGAGACAGACTGGTTTCGGCCACTAAACGCCGCAGGGCACTCGTGCGGCGAAGTCGACGGGGTCGCTCAATAGGAAACACGCCACCAGCCTAGGACGCCGTACGCTCGGCCTCGACAAGGGCATCGCCGCCGCCCACGACAGCGACGACCACCACCGGTTCGATCTCCGCGTCGAGCCAGAAACGTCATCTCGACGAGTCCCGTCGAACAATCCCGAGGTCCTACGAAAGGTCGACCTCGGCGCTACGAACCACGGTGCAATGCTCGTCGAGCAGGTTCTGATCCTCCCGGCTCACGACCCTTCGTCCAGGGCGTACCTCGCCACCGTGAAGGCGATCGTCGTCGGCACGCTCACCCCGAAGACCACCAGCATTCCCGTGACGATGGACAGTGAGGCACCGCTGGTGTGGTCGCGCACGAAGGTGAATTCGATCATCCCCGCTTCCACGACGTAGGCCAGCAGCGCCCACTTGAAGACCCGGGTGAAGGTCGCCCACGCGAAATCCTTGAGGCGAGAGAAAATGGCGATGACGCTGATCAGTAACAACACCGCCGCGCCCAGCAGCCCCGCGGCGACACCGAGAGGGGCTCGTCGCGGAGCGTACGAAGCCATGAGGACACCGCCGATCACCACCAGCGCCAGGGCACCGGTCGTGAGCCAGGCGACGGGCGGCAATGGCCGTTCCCCACTCGGCGTCGAGGTCACGTTCATCGCGAGGCGAGCCGGGTCATGATGACGAGGGTCGCCAACTGCATGATGCCGGTGACTCCCGCGGTGTAGATGAATCGCTTCATCAGTCGAGCAATGCGCTCACCATTGGGTGCGGGTTTGTTCATCTCGAAGAGCACTGCGATATTGGCGGGCTCGAGTACGCCGAGCGCAATAGTGGCCATGATGCCCACCACGACCATCGAGGCGATCACCCAGGAGTGATTGGGACTCGAGGGACTCAAGTTGCCGAGTTGACGCGCGAGCTGAAACCCCGAACCTAGATTCATCGTCACCAGCGTCGGCATGATGACCACCATCGCTGGCATGAACTTGGACGAGAATTCCGCGCGCGCCGGGATTGACAATCTTCCCATGATGGGGCCGATGACGAGACCAACGAAAAGGTCGATGGCGGTCCACAGTCCTCCACCCACCACGTGAGCGAACATCAGCAACCACCGCCAGTTGGTCGCAATGGCCACGAGAACCAGGAGCACGGCACCACCAGCGAAGGGCAACCCCTTCAAGGGCACGATCTGAATTCTCTCGCGACCGGGTGCATCTGATGTCGTGCGCGTCGTGTCGAGCATTTCGGCCACCGACATCCCCCTCACGTTGATTCAAACGTTGCTGGGAATCGTAAGGGGTCGCACTTCAAAAATCGGCGCTTCCGGGTTCTCCGTGGGTAATCAGAGGTAGATCGGGCGGCCTGAGGCATGATTTAGGCCATGAACGACACCGAGCTCTACCGTCAGATACTGGGTCTTGCCGCACCGTGGCAGGTCAGTCGAGTCGATCTCTCCG
>JARCRU010000105.1 GCA_029850535.1 Actinomycetota bacterium
CCCAATCTGTGAACGGGGACAGAAACTTCAATCTCGACTCGACGCTTGGCGAGCTTCGTCCTCAACTCGATCGTGGTAGGCCTGCCACCAGGCGCTGTCGTGTTCAGGGACGTTGCTGTCGTCCGCGGCATAGCCGATTGAACCGCCAATGAGCTCTCGAGCAAGATCGGAGTGTCCGGCGTGTCTGAAGGTTTCGGCGATGACGTGAACGAGTACGTGGTGGAGAGTGACCGGATGATCACCCGACCACGGCACGGAGCCTGCCGCATCGAGGCCCAGCGCATCGATTGTTGCATCCGAGGTATCGCACGCTCTCTGGTAGTTCCCGATGATGTCATCCCTCGATTCGTTCGCTCGTACGAAGAGGCCGTCGTTGTACTCAACGTCATCCTCGAACCAGAGATTGGGCTGCCCCATGGGTCGACCAAAGACGGGACCGAAGTAGTCGAGCTCAACACACGTCAGGTGTTCGACGATCCCGAGGAGGTTGGTACCGCTCTGAACTAGAGGGCGACGGATGTCGTATTCCGATAGGCCGTCCAACTTCCAGACGGCGGCGCCCAGGGGCGGTCTGCAAGAAGCTATGCAAGATCTTCTTCATGATGGTTCACACTAGGCAGGCAGCGAGGGGATTCCAGAGGTGGTCGGCGGCACCTAACTTGAGATCTTCTTCGTCCATGTACGACGTTGTAATTCCTAGCACGTGAGTGCAGGTAACGGGACTATGTTCGAACCCCTATTCACCCCCACCTTTATCAGGTAACAGGCCTCGCCTGAACGACTCGGTAGGGTCACCACAGGTCTGAATTACCCCGAAGCCCGGTTCACTCGAACCCCACACAGTTGCTGAGAGCCGTAGCTTCCTCGGAAATACCGAGTCTAAAAGCTGCTTTACGGTAAAGCGGCTCTACTGCTAGAGTGTGCTCATGAGCGATTCCCGGGTTTTCGTCACCGTGCAGGGCCGTGGCGTCATTGCAATTCCACCCTCAATTCGACGCCACTACGGCTTAGACCAGCCTGGCGCGCAGGTCGAGGTCTTTGAACGAGAAGGAGAAATAGTGCTACGCCCACACGTGTTGGTGCCGGCAGAACAAACGTGGTTCTGGTCAGAACGCTGGCAGAAGATGGAGCTCGAAGCTAACGAGGACATTGCGAGTGGTCGAGTCGTAGTTACCGCTGGCATCGATGAGTTCATTGCCGACCTCGATTCGTGAAGTTCGAACGGACTGAGTCGTTCACGGGCGACTACCAAAGGCTGTCTGAAAGGGAGCGCTCGTTGTTCACTTCAGCAGTACGTGTATTCAATTCGGCTTACGACAACTTCATTCAAACTCGTGATCCTTCGTCGTGGCCAGCAAGTCTTCGAGTGAAATCGGTTGCCAATGCACCCGGAATCTTTGAAATGACATGGAGTTTCGCCGGGCCCGACGGCCGAGCCACTTGGCAATGGACCACTGTTGTCAGCGATGGTGGGGACCCAGAGCCCGCTGCACTGTGGCGACGACTTGGAGGCCACAACATATTTCGCGAACCGTGAGCCATTGAGCTCGACCCGTCGATCAGTTACGGGGATCCCGAGCAACGATTCATGTTGAGGCAAGGTGCTGTACTCGTAACAACGGTAAGTGGACCTTGGGTCACACAATAAGAACCAGCCCCCAGTGCTTCTGGCAAGAGACATCACAGTGGCTACTGCATCTTCTTCTCGTGACTACCTCTATTCAACTTCCACGATTTCGTCTCCCGGTGTCAGGAGAGTCGAATAGACGATCGTCACATCTTGATGAGATTTCCTTCGAAACCCAATTTGCTCTTTGTGGGCCAGCCTCGATCGGTTGTAACAAGTACACCGGCTCCATGGTGAATGGCGGTAGCGATCACCAAGGCATCGGGCAGCTTGAGTTTCTGGCCGTGACGAGCTCGCAATCTCGCAGCCACAACGGCAGTCTCAGTATCAAGTTCAGCCACCACCAGTGGGAAACGATCAATGAACTCGCGAATTACCGTGATCGACGACTCGCCATCACGCGCCGGGGATACCAGCGCCTCAGCAAGGGCTGAGGCCGGAACTGCTATTTGGTCTCCGCGCTGGCGACCGTTCGCCAACTCTCTCTTCGCACCGAGATGGTGTGCGTCGCTGTCGTCGAAGAAACCAATGAGAATACCTGCGTCGATGACGGTTAGTCCCATTCGTTGCGAAGTTGTTCAAGGATTCCGTTGTCGAATACGCCCGTCAAGGACCCAGAGAAACTCTCAAGAACATCCTCTTCGCGCTCGAGCACCACCCGTCCAGGGCCATCAGCTCTTGCTATGACACGCTCACCCGCTTCCAAACCAGCGACTCGCATCGCGTCGATCGGAATCGTCACCTGGTGCTTCTCGCTAATCCTGGCGCCGCGCCACCGCTTCTTTACTTTTTCCATATTTGTAAAGAATAGCGGTTCCTCACGCCGAGCAGGCATCAAAAGTCTGCGCCATACCGTCCAGATTCCTTCAGACCAACAATCGAAAACGGCACGATGCCGGGTCAATGAAGTGACTTCACGGCCTGAGGCACTAGCGAGACTTCAGAGATTCGTGAAGACCAACTTCGTGGAGGTAACGGGACTTTGTTCGAACCCCCTTATGCCACGGATTATCAGGTAGAACGCAGTTACTGAATGACCAAGATGCACCCCAGCGAGCCTGATTCGCGTCCCAATCGCGACCCACTCGAACTCCGGGGTCGGCGTTGA
>JARCRU010000106.1 GCA_029850535.1 Actinomycetota bacterium
ACCTCCGGTCTACGGATGCCAACGAGAAGCTCCTCGATCAAGAGGCGGTCGTCGAGGACGACGTTCACTACTGATCTGCGAGGTCGGGATCGCCGATTGCTGCTAACCCAGCGTTGTAGCGCTCGGTGAGGACGCTCTTCAGTTCAGCCTTGGCTCGTGCCATTCCTCCAGGCAGAACCAATGCGGCATCGCCTAAGTCAATGAAGGCAATCTCGCCCCCGTCCTCGATACCCCAACGATGCCTGAGTTCTGCCGGAAGACTGGTTTGACCACGCTGCGACACACGAGCTTGACTGACGGGAGTTGACATGGATGCATTGTAACATGCTCATCGCTACAAAGCGTCTCTAACGGTCCGATCTCACGACTTTTCTCAAAAGATCGGACTCCTCCGCTGATCACCCGCCGAGCGCCATCGGATCGGCGTAAACACGGGCCGCCAGTGGGTTGAGTCCATCGGGGGATGCAGAAAACCGAACGGCGACGGAGTCGGGTTGTGTTGGCTGATAACGACGAGTGAGAAAGCGACGCCCGTCGGATACGCGAGGGAGCCCGACACGATGACCGCTGCTTCGCCGAATTACTTACCAGGGAATAGTGTGCGCACGGTGTCATAGAGCCTCGCCGATGCAGCGGCCGCCGCCGGAGAGATGTGCGTAAGCCCGAGGTAACCGTGCATGAGACCCCGTTCGCACCAAGCACGAACATCAACACCAGCCTTGCTCAAACCCAACGCGTAGGATTCTCCTTCGTCGCGGAGAATGTCGTGTTCGGCCGTCACGACAATCGCTGGTGGAAGACCGGACAGGTCGAGTTCGAAGAGTGGACTTACGCGTGGATTGGCAAACTTCGCCGGGTCGGTCACCCAAAGCTCCGCGAACCATCTCGCGTCAGCGGATTCGAGTCCCCAGCCCGAGGATTTCTCACTGACACTTGGCTGATTGAAAGTCAGATCCGTATTGGGGTAGATGAGAACTTGTGCCTCGGGTAGGCGTTGACCCTCATCACGCAATCCCAAGCACGCGAGTGCAGCTACTGTCGCGCCTGCACTATCTCCGACAACGGCGACGCACGTGACTCCTATCAGTTCCTTCGCCTGGTCCATGGCCCACGTTGTCACCATGACCGCGTCATCAATGGCAGCCGGCCAGGGATGTTCGGGGGCCCTTCGATAGTCCACCGCCAAGACTGCACAGTTAGTGGACATCGCCAGGTCGCGGCAAGTACCGTCGTGCGAGTCGAGATCGCCAAGGATCCACCCGCCTCCGTGGAAGTAGACAAGAAGCGCGGTCGGACTCGAACTGGGAACATATAGTCGAGCTTCAGTAGGAACCTGACCAGCGACGAGCAAGTCGCGTACGGTTTCCATCTCCGCTCCGCGGGGGCGAGAAGAGGCGCGGTTCCGTGACGCCTCACGTAGTCGAGCAACACCAATCTCTCGGCTCGGTAGCCAAGGCGTAGCGCGAAGAACCTGTATGTATTTCGCTAACTCAGCGTCAGCGACTCCAACGATTAAGGAATCCGGCGAGTTCTCCTCAGGCATCGCATTACCTTAACCAAGGCATGAATGTCTGGGGTGTGCGGAGGCAACCTATACGTCGCGACGTCATAAGGACATCCAGAGGTCTGCTAACTTTTGTCTCTCACTACCTGATGTGCACACCAGAAATGGCGCGCGCAATGATCAGGCGCTGAATTTCCGAGGTTCCTTCGAAGATCGTGTAGATCTTCGAGTCACGGTGCCAGCGCTCCACCGGGTAGTCGCGCACGTAGCCGTAGCCGCCCATGATCTGGATCGCCTCTTCGCTGACGTGCACCGCAGTCTCACTGGCGAAAAGCTTCGATTGTGAACCCTCGCCCGCCAGGAAGGGTTGGCGTGTCGCCGCCATCCACGACGCTCGCCACACCAGCAGGCGTGCCGCGTCGGTGCGCATCTTCATGTCGGCCAGCTTGAAGGCGATCGACTGGTTCTCGATGATGGCCTGATTGAACTGGCGCCGTTCCTTCGCGTAGTCGAGTGCGTATTCGTACGACGCGCGCGCGATGCCCACCGCCTGGGCCCCCACGTAGGGACGAGTGGTCTCGAAGGTGGCCATCGCCGCCTGCACCGACGTCTTGGCGCCCTCGCGCGCCCGGGCCAGCTTCTCGTCCAGTTTCTCCTTGCCCCCCAAGAGGCAGCGACCGGGTACGCGGCAGTCCTCGAGCACGACTTCGGCGGTGTGGCTCGCACGAATCCCCATCTTCTTGAACTTCTGACCCATCCGCAGACCCCGCGTCCCCTCGGGAATAACGAAGGAGGCCTGTCCCCGGCTGCCGAGTGCGGGATCGACCGAGGCCACGATGACGTGAAGGTGGGCGATGCCACCATTGGTGATCCAGGTCTTGGCGCCGTTGAGCACCCATTCGTCGGTCGCCTCGTCGTAGACGGCGCGCGTGCGCAGCGAGGAGACGTCGGATCCGGCGTCGGGTTCGCTGACCCCGAAGGCCGCGATCTTCACGTCTCCCGGAGTGCCAAAGCACGCCGGAACCCACTCTCCCACCTGCTCGGGTGTGCCATTACCCATGATGGCGGCCACGGCCAACGTCGAACCTACGATTGCCATGCACAGACCGGCGTCACCCCAGGCGAGCTCCTCGAGCGTCAGGACCATCGACAGACCCGTGGGGTCGACGAAGGCGTTGGCGAAGAAGTCCATCGAGTACAACCCGATTTTGGCCGCCTCCTCGATGACCGGCCAGGGTGTTTCCTCGCGTTCGTCCCACTCCTGGGCTGCGGGGCGCATCACGTTGAGGGCGAACGTGTGAACCCAGTCGCGCACCGTGGTTTGCTCTTCGTTCAGGGCAAGAGAGAAATCGGCCATCAGGTCCCCACATATCGTCACGTGTTACTCATGAGTAACACTGACCACCCTATTGCACTTGCGCCACGACCGGGTGGGTAAATTAAACAACCGCCGCCCGAGGGCGGCGGTTGCCTACTTCAGATTGAATGGTTAGTTCAGGACGACGCGCTTCGCGAGCGGGCCACGATCACCCGGCTCGACGTCAAACTCGACAGTCTGACCCTCAACAAGAGTCTTACGACCCTCACCTTGAATCTCCGAGTAGTGAACAAAGACGTCCGGCTGGCCATCGACAGCGATGAAACCCCAACCCTTCTC
This sequence comes from Actinomycetota bacterium, assembly GCA_029850535.1. Classification (GTDB taxonomy): domain Bacteria; phylum Actinomycetota; class Acidimicrobiia; order Acidimicrobiales; family RAAP-2; genus RAAP-2. The sequence goes on from JARCRU010000106.1 coordinate 3,162, forward strand.
GTCATTGAACCACTTAACGGTTCCTACAGCCACTGTGGCCTCCTTGTTTCTTTGCAACGGGCGTCAACCCACTACGGAGGGAACCACAACGGCAACCTCACCTGTAACGCTACCTGTTCTTTGCCACTTCGACAAGAAATTTTTTAGCCTCGACGGATTCTCGTTCCCTCGGCGGAGTCCTCCACGACCCACCCGCGAGCCGAAATTTCGTCACGTAGACGGTCCGCTTCGCCCCACTCCCCCGCGCGACGGGCCTCGTCGCGTGCTCGGGCGAGTTCGCGCACCTCGTCGTCGGAGTCGTGCACGGCAGAAAACACACTCAGCCCCAGGGCGGCGAAGAGGACGGTCACCGCCATCGCGATGTCGCGAGCCTCCTCGACTTCTCCCTGATCAGCGAGAGTGTTAGCTCGGCTCACCGCGTCGAAGAGCTCGGCGACGGCCAGCGGGGTGTTGAGGTCCTCGTCGAGCAGGGCCCCCACCCGTTGCGCCAGGAGGGCCGAGGGACCAGTGAAGTCGAAGTCGCTCTGTGTGAGCATCTCTTGACCCGCCAGCGCGGGCAAGTCGAAGCGGCGCGCCAAAGTGTCGAGTCGCGCCAGTGCCCGTTCGGCGTCGGCGATCGTCGTCGGCGAGACCTCGATGGGCGAGCGATAGTGCGAGCGAATGACCAAGAGTCGGTACGCTCGCGCGTCGGTCCCTTCGAGCAAGTCGGTCAACGAGGTGAAATTACCCAGGGACTTGCTCATCTTCTCGTCGCCGACCATTACCCAGCCGTTGTGCCCCCAGTGCTGGGCGAAGGGCCGTTGCGCCGCCACCGCCTGGGCCCGTTCGTTCTCGTGGTGGGGGAATTTGAGGTCGAGTCCGCCGCAGTGCAGGTCGAAACCGTCACCGAGCAGACCCAATGACATCACCACGCACTCGGTGTGCCAGCCGGGGCGACCCTCTCCGAAGGGGGCCTCCCAGCGGGGCTCGCCGGGCTTGGCGAACTTCCAGAGCGTGAAGTCGAGGGGGCTGCGTTTCTCTTCATTGGCCTCTATGCGCGCCCCGGCGCGCAGGGAGTCGAGCGCCTGACCCGCGAGGAGACCGTAGTCACTCACGCGCGAGGTGTCGAAGTAGACACCGTCACTGATGACGTAGGCGATGTCCTCAGCGAGGAAGGACTCGATCAACATCACCATCTCGGGCACGTACTGCGTGGCGTGAGGGACGTCGTCGGGGCGCGCCACTCCGATGGCCGCCATGGCCGCCCACCACTGGTCCTCGTAGGTGGTGGCCACCACGGACTCAGTGGTCCCTTCGCGTTGGGCGCGCGCGATGATCTTGTCGTCGATGTCGGTGATGTTCGAGACGAAGTGCACGTCGAGGCCGCGAAAGGTGAACCATCGCCTCGCAACGTCCCAGACCAGGGTGAAGCGGCCGTGGCCGAGATGGGGCAGGTTGTCGACCGTGGGGCCACACACGTACATCGAGAGGCGACCGGCGTCGCGGGTCGCGAGATCACGGACCTCACCGTGGATGGTGTCGTAGAGGCGCAGCACGTGTACAAACTACGCCACTCGCCGGTGGGTGCTCGTCGCCGCGACCCCGCCGGGACCAGTGAAACCACGGGGAACCTCAAGAGACCTGGCCTAAACTCACTACACCATGACCGACGACCTCAGTTCCCGCGCCGTTCCCGACAAGCCCACGATCGAGGGGCTCGAAGAGACCTGGCTGGCGCGCTGGGACGACGAGCGCGTCTACCACTTCGACCGCTCGGCCACGCGCGACGAGGTCTACTCCATCGACACCCCGCCTCCGACGGTGTCGGGCTCCTTGCACATCGGGCACGTCTTCAGCTACACCCACGCCGACCTGATGGCTCGCTACCAGCGCATGTCGGGTAAGAAGGTCTTCTACCCCATGGGGTGGGATGACAACGGCCTACCCACCGAACGGCGCGTCGAGAACTACTTCGGCGTTCGCTGTGACCCGTCGCTGCCCTACGACCCCGATTTCGGGGTCCCCGCGAAGCCCGCTGAGCAGAAGGTGCCGATCTCTCGCAAGAACTTCGTGGAACTCTGTCAGCACTTGACGGCCACCGACGAGGAGGTGTTCAAGAACCTCTGGCGTCACCTGGGCGTCAGCGTGGACTGGACGCTCGAGTACTCGACCATCTCACCGCACTCCCAGGCCATCTCCCAACGGGCCTTCCTCGAGATGCTCGCGCGCGACGAGGTCTACTCCTCGGTCGCCCCCACCCTCTGGGACGTTGATTTTCGCACCGCCGTCTCCCAGGCGGAACTCGAGGACCGCGAGCGACCCGCGAACTACCACCGCGTGGCCTTCGCCCAGGGCGACGGCTCGGGCCGCGTCGAGATCGAGACGACCCGTCCGGAACTGCTCGCGAGTTGCGTGGCGCTGGTGGCGCACCCCGACGACGAGCGCTACCAGGCACTCTTTGGCACCACGGTCCTCACCCCGCTGTTCCAGGTGGAGGTTCCCGTCGTGGCCCACGAGTTAGCCGACCCCGAGAAGGGTTCGGGGATCGCGATGATCTGCACCTTCGGTGACACCACCGACGTCATCTGGTGGCGGGAACTCTCCTTGCCCACGCGAGCGCTCATCGGCCGTGACGGACGGTTCTTGCCGGCCGACTTCGGTGCCGAGGATTGGCCCACACGCGACGTCGCGGCCGCGAGGGACTTCTACGCCCAACTCGAGGGTCGCACCGTGAATCAGGTGCGCGCGACCGTGGTCGACGCCCTACGCGAGAGCGGCGCACTGATCGGCGAACTACGCGCGATCACCCACCCGGTGAAGTTCTACGAGAAGGGCGAGCGCCCCCTCGAAATCGTCACCTCGCGCCAGTGGTTCGTCAAGACCCTGGAGCACCGCGGCGAACTCCTGGCGCGCGGGGAGCAGATCAAGTGGCACCCGGACTTCATGAAGCATCGCTACCGGTCCTGGGTCGAGGGGCTCAACGTGGACTGGAACATCTCGCGCCAGCGCTTCTTCGGCGTCCCCTTCCCCGTCTGGTACCGCCTCGACGAGAGCGGCGCCGTCGACTTCGAACACCCGATCCTCGCCGACGCCACCCAGCTGCCGGTCGACCCGTCGAGCGACCCGGCACCGGGCTTTGACGAATCCCAGCGCCACCAGCCCGGCGGCTTCATCGGTGACCCCGACGTGATGGACACCTGGGCGACGAGTTCGCTCTCGCCCCAGATCGCGGGCTACTGGGGAACCGACCTCTTCGAACGCATCTTCCCGATGGACCTACGCCCCCAGGCGCACGAGATCATCCGGACGTGGCTGTTCTCCACCGTGGTGCGAAGTCACTTCCAGCACGATTCCCTGCCCTTCACCAACGCCCTGATCTCGGGTTGGGTCCTCGACCCCGACCGCAAGAAGATGAGCAAGTCCGTGGGCAACGTCGTGACGCCCATGCCGCTACTCGAGCAGCACGGGGCCGACGCCCTGCGCTACTGGGCCGCCTCGGGCCGCCCCGGCACCGATACCGCGATTGACGAGGCGCAGATGAAGATCGGTCGACGCCTGGCCATCAAGATCTTGAACGTCTCGAAGTTCGTCCTGGGCCGCCTCGAGGGCGTGAGCGACGTGAGTGTCGCCGACGTGAGCGAGCCGCTGGACCGGGACCTGTTGGCGAAGCTGGCGCAGCTCATCAGCGACTCGACCACGGCCTTCGAGCACTACGACTACGCCCGCGCGCTGGAGCGCACCGAAGGGTTCTTCTGGTCCTTCTGCGACAACTACGTCGAACTCGCCAAGTCGCGCGCCTACGGCGACGGCCGGGACCCGGCCACGCGTTCGGCGCACGCCACGCTGTCGCTGACGCTCGCCACGCTGCAGCGCCTGCTCGCCCCCTTCGTCCCCTTCGTCAGTGAAGAGGTCTGGCGCTGGTGGCACGACTCCTCGGTCCACCTGGCCGCCTGGCCGAGGGTCCTCGAGTTGGGCGACGCACCCGTCGCCACCGGGGTCTACGACGCCGTCGGCGACGTCCTCGAAGCGGTGCGTCGCGAGAAGAGCACGCAGAAGTTCTCTCAGCGCAAGGAGGTCGCCGAGTTGGTGGTGACCGGACCCGCTGAAGTGCTGGAGGTCATCCAGAGTGGTCAACGCGACCTGGTGGACGCCGGCGGCGTGCGTAGCGTCATCTACCACGAGGCCGGTGAATTCAGCGTGCGCGCGACGCTGGTCCCCGACGCCTAGGAGACCACGACGACTCGACAATCGTCGGGCGTGACCTCGTAGATGGCGTGCTGCTCGAAGGCGCGTCCCAGGGCCCGGCAGAATTCCTCGGACTGCTCGAAGATGGCCAGACCCTTCTCCTCGGGCCACCCACCACTCGGGTCGCGTCCGAGGGCGGGCAGTGCGCTCAGACCCCGTGATCGCGCGAGATCGTCGAGCTCACGGCGTCGGAGTTCATTGCCCGAGTCGAGGGGGTTGGAGAACGCGTTGTCGGCACTGACGACGTAGAACGAACCGCGTCGACTGGCCACGTCGGTCGCCGGCTCCCACTGCGACTCGCCGACGGCCACGAGGACCTCGACGGGAGGCGACTGGTAACTCGCGAGGAGCTCCTCGTTCAGGGGACGACGATGCGCCGTGACCGACTCGGCGAACGCCACCGCCGCGCGAAGAGTCGCGGAGGTGCGGGGGCTCGCGGTGTGGTCAAAGGCGTGCTGGGTGAGGGGAAGCTCCACGTAGTAGATCGGCGCCAGGGCGACGCGTCGGAACTTCTCCACGAAGCCCCGCGCCACGTTCACGTCGACCAGCGTGTCGTTGCCCCCCTGCACCACCAGGAACGGTGGCGAGTCAGCGTCGATGCGGTGCAACGGCGACATCTGCTCGTACAGCGCCACGTTGTCATGGAAGGGCACTTGCACGACGCGGCGCTCGAGCAGGATGCGCAGTCCGTGACCCAAGCCGTGCCAGTGCGTCTCGTCACCGGTCATCTCCAGAACCGAGTACAGAGCGACGCAGCCGCGCACCGACCAGTCCGCCACGTCGGCCTGGTCCGGGCTCAGCCACTCTTCCCTTTCGCTCAGCGCCAACAGCGACGCCAGGTGACCGCCCGCCGAACCTCCCGCTACCACGACGCGCTGGGGATCGCCGCCGTAGTTCGCGATGTTCTTCTTCGTGAAGCCCAGCACCCGCTTGGCGTCCACGATGTGCGCCGGCCAGCGGTTGCTCGGCGCGAGCCGGTAATTGCTGGTGACCACGATCCAACCGCGTTCGACGAACTCGTGCAGCATGGGCCGCCCCTGTTCACGCTTGTCACCGAACGTCCACGCCCCGCCGTGAAAATAGATGATGACCGGGGCGTTCTGGGGGGTGCGCGACGTTCGCCAGATATCGAGCACCTGACGCGGATGCGCGCCGTAGGCCACGTTGGCGACTACTTGCACGTTGCTCGGATGAAAGGGGACCTGCAGCATGGTGCGCCACCACGATCCCGCGACGTCCTCGCGCGGTCGTCCGACGCTCAGGGGGCGTCGGGGACTCGCGGCCAGTGCTCGACGCACCACCGTTCGTGAGAGGAGCTGGACCACGATGAGCACCAGGTTCTCCAGCGTCACCACGAGGGCGAGGATCAGCACCAGCGGTCCGAGCCACGACGTGCGCGGCCAGCCCCACCACCGCAACAACGCCAGTAGCGCGAGTTGCACGATGATGGCCTGCACCGGCAGTTCGCCCGCGGCCCAGCCCACCGGATAGGCGAAGGCGGCGAACAATCCACGGCGCCCCGGACGCAGAGCGGTCAGGGCCGACACGATCATCCACAGCGAGACAGCGGCGATGACGTAGGCCATGACCCATTGTTGTCGGTTCATCGCGCGCGGAGCAAACTTTCTCTACAATCGAAGCATGTCAGCCACCCCGTCCTCGCTCGCTCGACTCCGGGGCACGACCGGCATCTGGACGGGTGCCCACGAGCTCATCGCACCCACGACGCGAGGCGGAGTGGGCGCCGAGCTCGAGGCGTTGGGCTATTCCGCACTGTGGTTCCCCGAATCGTGGGGTCGCGAGTCACTCACCAGCGCCACGCTGCTCTTGTCGGCCACCTCGACGCTCACGGTCGCGACCGGCATCACCAATATTTGGGGTCGTGATGCCGTGGCCTCGGTGAACGCGGCTCGCACCTTGAACGCCACCTTCGACGAGCGATTCGTACTCGGACTCGGGGTGAGCCACCAACCACTCGTCGAGCGGTTGCGCGGTCACGAGTACCGCTCGCCACTCACCAACATGCGCGACTATCTCACCTCCATGGACAAGGCCCCCATGCACGCCTTCGAGGCGCAGCAACCCTACGCGCGCGTGATCGCGGCCCTCGGGCCCAAGATGCTGGCCCTGGGCGCCGAGTTGGCTGACGGCGTACACACCTATCTCGTCGACGTCGAACACACCGCGCTCTCACGCGCAGTCATTGGCGACAAGTTCCTCGGCGTCGAACAGGCCGTGGTCGTGGGCCAGAGCCGCGAAGAATTCCTGACGCGCGCCCACACCCACCTGGAGTTCTACACCGGCCTCGAGAATTACCGGGCCAACTGGCGCCGCATGGGGTTAGGGCCGGATGACTACGTGCGCGGTGGTTCAGAACGCCTGTGTGACGCCATGGTCGTGCACGGTGACGCCGACGCCATCGCCCAACGCGTCAGGGACCACTTCAGCGCCGGAGCCGATCACGTCTGCCTGCAGGTCCTGGGAGCCGACCCCGCCGTCCCCGCCTTCGACGAGTGGAAACTGCTGGCCCAGGGTTTGGGACTGAGCGCGCCCTAGCCGCGGCCGTCGGGGCCGAAGACAATGACGTCGTCGTCGTCCACGCGATTGCCGCGCGCGCGCCGCACCATCAAGGTCACCGCGGCCAGGCAGAGGAACTCCGCGGTGCCCACCAGCGCCGCACCCACGGTGTTGAGAAACAGCCCGACGAAGAGACCCTTCACGACGCCGTGACGGACCATGGCGGCGATCCACAGTGGTAGCACGTTGAAAAAGAAACTCACCATCGGCGCGACGAAGACGTAGGGCCAGCGTCGACGCCACCCCAAATACACGCCGAACAGGGCCGTCACGAGCACTCCCGCGAGGACCGCTCGTGCGTCCGTCGCGGGATTCACCTCCCAGTCAACGAGCACCACCGCCATGGCGATCGCCCATAGCACGGTCGCTTGCGTGACGTAATCCCTCACGTGCTGGCGAATCCGCACCACGAAGCTCATGGCTTCAAACTAGCGCCCGAGAACGCTTCGGGCTCGCGGCCGCTACGCTCGCATCGTGTCCAACGGCGTACTCGCTCTCTTGGGATCCGGCGAGACCGGACCCGGAATGACCAAGGTCCACCGAGGCCTCCTCGCTCACCTTGATTCGCCACGCGCGGTCAATCTCAATACGCCCTTCGGTTTTCAAGAGAACGTCCCCCAGATGACCGAGAAGTTGCTGACGTACTTCTCGACCTCGCTGCAGTTGGACGTCACCCCCCTGGACTTGCGCTCCTACGAGGACTCGAGCGTCGAACAGCGCCAGTACTTCAAAGACGCCATACGACGCTCGAACTACGTCTTCGCCGGGCCGGGAAGTCCCTCCTACGCCCTGCGCCAGTGGCTGCCGATGAACCTGGGCGACGATCTCACGTCGGTGCTCGCCCAGGGAGGGGTGGTGTGCTTCTCGTCGGCGGCGGCCCTGACCCTAGGTCACTACACGGCGCCCGTCTACGAGATCTACAAGTCGGGCACCCAACTCGAGTGGCTTGCGGGCCTCAATCTCATGGCGACGGTTGGACTCGACTGTGTCGTCCTACCGCACTACAACAACGCCGAGGGTCGTGACTACGACACCAGTCGTTGTTACATCGGCGAACGTCGCCTTCGCCTCCTCGAGGAGATGCTGCCCCCGGGCGTCGGCGTCCTGGGAGTCGACGAACACACCGCCGCGGTCATCGACCTGGCGGGAGGGACCCTCACCGTTAGAGGCAAGGGTCAGGCCCATTGGCGTCTCAACGGTCAGGTCAGCGACTTCGCCAACGCCAGCGTGATCGCCCTCAACGACCTAGGCGCGCAGGCCCGGGTCCTCGAAGCCGTCGACGAACTCGCCGCGCCGTCTTCGTCGGTGGTGGACGAGAGTGAACTACTCGCGCTACGAGAGGCCCAGGAGAAACTGGCCGACGCCCTCAACGCCATTCGAGCCGACGCGCGCGCGAAGGGTCACTACGGCATCGCCGACGAGATCCGCGACGCCCTCAACGCCTCGGGCATCGTCGTGCGCGACGGCGCGATCGCGCCCCAGTAGTTCTTTAGGCCGAAGTTACTTTGACCTGGGCGTAGAGGGCAGTTCCTTCAAGGGAGAATGAGTCGCTTGCCCAGCGCGTGCTGTCTACTTCAGCCTCCGCGGCACCGCGGCACCGAGGAGTTCAAAGACCCGGCGCTGGGTAGGGGTGGG
>JARCRU010000107.1 GCA_029850535.1 Actinomycetota bacterium
ATGTTCGGGGGCGGGGGTGCGTCGACGGGTCTGCCCTTCGGGGGCATTCCGAGTGAACTAGCCGACGAGGCCCAGAGGCTACTGGCGAAGGAACCCCGCCACGAGCCCTCGCGAATCGTGTTTCACCAGCGCCCTCGCCCCGAGGAACAACGGCGCCTCACTCTGGTGTCCATGCTGCGCGCCTACCCACGACTCGTCATCTACGGCTCGCTCCTGGTCATCGTCACCAGTCTCTTGCTGCAGGCGGGACCACTGCTCACGGAGTACGCCATCAACAACGGCATGATCGCGCGGCACCATTCGACGACGGTGGTCGTGGTGTGCGCGGGTCTCTACCTCCTGCTCGCCGTCTCGTCGGCCCTCGGACAACGGGTCCAAGCCACCGTGACCGGCACGCTGGCGGCGCGCGTCATGCACGACCTGCGCATTCGCGTCTTCACCCACTTCCAGCGTTTGAGTCTCGATTTCTTCACTGACGAAAAAGCCGGCGTCTTGATGAGTCGCATGACCAGTGACATCGAGAACCTTCAGCAACTCGTCCAGGACGGCATCAGTTCTTTCGCCCTGCAGGGGCTCACCATGATCGTGATCACGGTGGTCCTCTTCGAGCTCAACGTGATGCTCGCCACGTGGACGGTGCTGCTCATCGTGCCCCTCCTGGTGGTGTTCTCGATCTGGTTCCACCGAGCGTCAGAGACCGGCTACCTCCTCAGTCGCGATCGCATCGCCAACGTCTTGGCCGACCTCTCGGAGTCGCTCTACGGCATCCGCGTGGTGACGGCCCACAATCGTCAACACCGCAATATTCGCAATCATCGTCACGTGGTGGGTGCCTACCGCGACGCCAACTTCTTCACCGGGCGGGTCAATTCGATTTACGGCCCCGCCACCATCATGATCGGGATACTCGGACAAGCTCTGTTGTTAGGCATCGGCGGCGACATGGTGCTGCGCCACCGGTTGAGCATTGGTGCGCTCATCGCCTTCTTCCTCTACCTCAACCGATTCTTCCAACCCATTCAGTTGCTCGTACAGCAGTACAATTCTCTCCAGCAAGGTCGATCCTCAGTCATCCGTCTGCGCGAGTTGCTCGAGACCACTCCGAGCGTGGACGAGGTGGAGGACGCGAGCGTACTGCCCACCTTGAACGGACGGATCACTTTCGAACACGTGAGCTTTGGCTACGACCCCCTTCGCCCGGTCCTCGTGGACGTGAACTTAGAGATTGCCCCGGGCGAATCAGTTGCCTTCGTCGGACCGACGGGAGCCGGTAAATCGACACTGGCCAAGTTGGCGAACCGCTTCTACGACCCCACGCGCGGACGCGTCCTCTTGGACGGCGTCGACGTGCGCAGTGTGACGCTGCGCTCGCTGCGCTCGCAACTGGGCGTCGTCCCCCAGGAGCCCTTCCTCTTCGCCGGGTCGATTCGCACGAACCTGCGATTTGGTCGCCCCGGGATCACCGACGCGGAAATCGACGAGGCCGTTGACGTCGTGGGCTTAACGGACTTGATGGGGCGACTCCCCCTGGGTCTCGACACCCAAGTGCACGAGCGCGGCCAGACACTCTCCTCGGGGGAACGTCAACTCCTCGCCCTCGCCCGCGCCTTCCTGGCACGACCGCGCGTCTTGATCCTGGACGAGGCGACCTCCTCGCTCGACCTGCGTAGCGAGACCGTGATCGAGCGGGCCCTCGATCGCCTGCTCGAGGGGCGTTCGGCGATTCTCATCGCCCACCGTCTGACCACCGCCCAGCGCGCCGACCGGATCGTGGTCGTCGATGAGGGGGGCATCCTCGAGGTGGGCACACCCGCGGAGCTCCTCGCCCGCGGCGGGGCCTACGCCCAGATGCACGCGGCCTGGCTGGCCTCGGGCGGGCGCGACTCCTCGCGCGGCGCCCAGGCGTAGTTCGGGACTTTAGGTTCAGCACCGAGGGCTGATTCTCCCCTACGCTGGCGTGGAGGGCGACACGGCCCTCCACCGTTCAAAGGCTGGTGACAACGTGGTCACGCAACCCAATGAGACGGGTGCCGAGGTATTCAATCCCTGGACCCACGTCTCTTCACTCATCGAACGAGCCGGTCATCTCCTCGGGCTCGACGACGGAATGATCAAGCGCATCATCACGCCCGAGAGGATCCTCGAGGTCGCCGTCCCGGTGCGCCTGGACTCGGGCAACATCGAGATGTACACGGGGTGGCGAATCCAGCACGATACGTCGCGCGGTCCGGGCAAGGGCGGCATTCGTTTTCACCAGAGTGTCAACGTCGACGAGATCTCCGCCCTGAGTGCCGACATGTCGATCAAGTGCGCGGTGGTCAACATCCCTTACGGTGGGGCCAAGGGTGGCGTACGCGTCGACCCGACCCAACTTTCCCGCGGGGAACTCGAGCGTCTGACTCGACGCTACGCATTTTCGATCGCCCCGGTGATCGGACCCGAGACCGATATCCCAGCCCCCGACGTCAACACCGACCCCCAAGTGATGAGTTGGATCATGGACACCATCACCATGCTGCGCGGCTACTCCGCACCCGGCGTCGTCACCGGCAAACCCCTCGCCATCGGCGGCACGCTCGGACACGCGGGGGCCACGTCGCTCGGCGTCACGATCTGCGCCCTGGCTCTCTTGAGGAATCTCGCGCGCACGCCCGAACACGAACGCGTCATTGTCCAGGGCTACGGCAAGGTGGGTGCGCCCCTCGTGCAACTGCTCAGTGAGCGCGGCATGAAGGTCGTCGGGGTCGCCGACGTCCGCGGGGCGATTCACGTGCCCGGCGGTATCGACCCCGTCGCCCTCGCGCGACACTTCGCCGAGGCGGGCACGGTGGTCGGATTCGAAGGTGCCGACGTGGTCGCCCTGGATGACTTCTTCGCCATCCCCTCCGACATCGCCATCCCCGCGGCCCTGGGCGGGGTCATCACCGAGAGGGTTGCCACGACCCTGGCCGCATCCGTCGTCGTCGAAGCCGCGAACGGCCCCACGACCGGCGAGGGCGCCGCCGTCCTGCACGAACGCGGCATTCCCGTCGTGCCCGACGTGCTCGCCAACGCGGGCGGCGTGGTGGCCTCATACTTCGAATGGGCCCAGGACCTCCAGGGCTACATGTGGGAGAAGGAACTCTTCCAGCAGCGTCTCGAAAAGACGATGCACGAGGCCTTTGACGCCGTCTGGATCCGCCACGGCGAACTGGGAGTCAACCTGCGCGAGACGGCCCTCGCGGTGGGCGTGGAGCGCATCGCCGAGGCGACGCGACTGCGCGGCCTGTTCCCGTGAGAATTCGGTGGCGAGAGGCTCAAGGGTGAGCGACGAGCTCACCCTCGAGCAGTTGCGCGAACTCGTCGCGTCGTTGCGCGAAGAGATCGCTCGGCTCAAGGAAGAAGTGCGTCAACTACGACGCGACCACCACGAAGTGCCACCGCACTACCTCTGATCACTCGGCACACTGCAGGGAGTTCGTGGCCGCGAGTACGTGAGCGGCGCCGTCCACGAGGCGAGCGCGAGTCAACGTGCCCTGCGCCACCGCCGCCACGAGGGCGGCCGTCGTCAGCGACGCCGTCTGCAATGACTGCTGGAAGGACGAGGGATTCGAGGCGAGCACTTGATCGACCCCCGCGGCCAACGCGTCGACCGACGCTTGGGCAATCGTCAGGTGTCGTGCGGAAATCGCCCCGGCGCCCAAGGCGTCGCTCATGATGAGACCACGAAAGCCCAATTGGTGACGTAGTTGCCCCACGGCCGCGGCGGACAGTCCCGCCGGCAGTTTCGTCAGTCCGGGAATCGAGGCGTTGGACATCATGACCGCGCCGACCCCATCAGCGATCGCCCGGCGAAATGGAACGAGACCGGACTTCTGTAACACCGACCACGCGACGGTGGCGGCCGGAGCAACGTCGGTGTTACCCGTGGAGTGGCCCAGACCGGGAAAGTGTTTGACCACCGCGAGCACGTGCGCGCTCCTCAGCCCGTTCGCGAAGGCGACCACGTCGGCGGCCGCTTTAGGTGCCGACCCCCCGAAGGATCGCAGGCCATCGGGGTTCGCGGGTCCGGGCCACACCGCGCGAGCGTCCAAGTCCGCCACCGGCGCCAAGTCGACGTTGAGCCCCACTTTGGCGAGGGCGACACCGACTCGGTACCCCACCCGAGTGACCTGCGCGGGGGTCATGGTCGAACCCATCACCTGGGCCCAAGGCCACTGCCCCACCAAGTTCGAGAAACGGATGATGCCGCCCCCCTCGTCGTCGGTCATCACCATCGGGGCCCGCGCGTCGGGTTCAAGTCGCGCGAGCGAAGAGATCGTCGTGGGCAGCGACGTGGGCGCGGAGGCGCCAAAGAGTAAGAATCCGCCGTAGCCCTGTGCGGCAGCACTGGTGACACGGGCCAAATCGCTCGCCTGTGCCGAAACCACGATGGTCTCCCGGGCCACGTGGGTCAACGACCAGGAGGCCACGATTCGCTGAGCGCACGTGAGGTTGGACGTCGACGCTGACGCGCGCGCCACGGCAGGGTTCGTCGAGATCGACACCAGTCCTAGCGACAGTGTCGTGGCGCCCGTCGCCATCACGAGCGCGAGAAAGCGAAATCTCGTCATACATCGACTGTAGGAGGACGACTACTTCTCGCGTCGGCGAAGCTCGTCTTCAATGTCGGCGGGGTCCACCCCGCGACTGCGCAGCAGCATCAGCAAGTGAAACCATAGATCCGCCGCCTCCGACACGAATCTCTCATCACTCTCGGCGAGTGACGCCACCGCGGTCTCGACCGCCTCTTCTCCGACTTTTCGCGCGAGGAACGCGGTGCCCCGGGCCAAGGACGCCGCCACGTAGGAATCGGGCGCGTTCTGCGATTCTCGTTGGAGGATCTTTCGCCACAGCCATGGCGTGAAGCACGACGTCGAACCATCGTGACAGGTAGGGCCCTCGGCGCTCGCGCGCACCAGCACCGCGTCCTCGTCGCAGTCGAGAACGACCTCGACGACGTGAAGGTAGTTGCCCGAGGTCTCGCCCTTTTGCCAGAGCTGCTGGCGCGAGCGAGAGTAGAAGTGCACCGTCCCG
>JARCRU010000108.1 GCA_029850535.1 Actinomycetota bacterium
CACAAGTTTCCCAGGCAGCCATGTAGGTCGGGTCTCTTCCAGCATCATGCCCGCCGGTCGATACGCGACGCTGAGGTACAGGGGCGCGGGAACCGAAGCTAACCGCGCGCTCAACGAATGGGCACGCGCGAAAGGTCTCGAACTCGACCACTGGAATGTACCAGAAGGGGACCGATTCGCCTGCCGTTACGAGGCGTATCTGACCGACCCGAATGTGGAGCCGCGCAAGAAGCAATGGGAAATTGAACTCGCATTCAGGCTCATGGATTGATCCTCTGACTAACTAGGGTCCCGATCAGTTACCGATTTTCTGACCTTTCTTGAGGACTGCAAACCACTCGTACGACATGTGTATGACTTAGAAAATGTCGGAATGGTTGAGTCAACTAGGAGGGCCTGCGGGCACAAACTCCGACTGGCGACTCGGATCGTGGCATGGGATCCGAGATTGAGCGGTATCTCGCCACTACCTTTCCAGCGCGCTCGTATATCTGGTGTCATGCCAATGTGCCTAGTCCGCATCGTCATCAGTTGCTATAAGCCTTCCTTCTTCAGGATCCTTCGCATGCGTGTCGCCGTGGTCTCATAGCCCATTGATTCGTAGAGGTGCTTGGCAATCAGGTTGTGCCCGAACACGTTGAGACCAAGTTCAGTTGCACCACGAGCTCGAGCCTCATCCTCCGCGAGGGCCATGGCTGCCCTCCCAAGGCCTCTGCCCCGATGCAACTCGTCGATCTCAACGTCATAAACCCAGAACGCATTGGGTCGGTCCATGCTGAGCACCCCGATCCAGATGACTCCAACCTCCAATTCGTCATCATCGAGTACCCGGAAGATGTATTGACCGTCGGCTGGTATACCTTCGGGGAAGGACCGGTTAATTTGTTCCTGAGCGACCCGCAGCGCTTCATCAGGAGTCTCTCCGGCTGCGACTCGCTCTTGGGAGTAGTGCTCGATTGAACCTGCGACATACGCGACAATTTCTCGTTTGGTCAAAGGGCGAAGTCTTGGCGGCACGCGTCAATTGTAGTTATTGTCGATATGCCGTTTCTGCTACCTCAGACAAAGAGTGGGGCCTGCAGCGACGTCTGAGGCCCAACGTGAACCCGCACGCTCAACGACCAGACGTTAAAACGTGACAATTTGGATTGCCGCAGCCAAGCTCTCCATACGTCGGTTGTGCGGTAAACAAGAAGTCCCCTATTCGAAGGTATAGGGACCTATGCAAACGTTGTCGTAATTGCGAAGTTACGCGATATCTCAGAGACCAGCTCAACCTTCGGAAAGTGGCCGCAGCAAGAATTCGTCGAATAGTGGCTCGGTAAATTCGATGAGTCCTCTTCGCGGCGGCAACACGGAAAAATGAGAAGTACCTGACCCCTCTAGAAGGGCGCATTAACGACTAAATAACGTCTGCGTATGCGGCGACGATCTCGAGGCACGATTTGAATGAAGGTCTACTCGCCATGGGCCAAAGGAGCTGTTCGAGCACCTGTCGTTCGTATGCCTCTCGGGCCACGCCGAGAAGTCTCCCACCCGCAAACGCCGGGCTCTGGGCAAAGCCTCCCTTAGGCCGACTGCGAACTGGTCGATCCGCGAGTGTTGAATAGGAGACGACATCGGACGCGATGAGTGCCACGCTCTCGGCATCAAGGCGCTGCGCGATGTCATCATGAACAAGGAGTTGGTGCACGTCGTAGTAGTGGCGGGCGTTGCGCGACGCCTCGCGTTCGTCTTCGCCCGAGTGCGTGGTATGCAAGAGGACCAGTTTCTCAACCAGCGTTCTCAGTGGGTCCATGACGAGGACTTCAACTGGTGTGGCTTCGGGCATTGCGAGGATCCAGTCGCCGGCGTGTTGGCCAATGAGCGAGAGAATGGATCGCCGCTCGCTCGGCAGCACTCCGCCGCGTGATCCCAGTTCCAGGAACACTCCCTCGCTCAGGCCGTCACCAAGCTGACGGGCTTCACGGTAGTAGAACTTTGCGCCGCGTTTGGCTCCCGTGGTAGTGGCATTCACCACCGATATCGGATCACGCAACGTCGAGCGCCGTGCGCCCTCCACCAGCGCCTTCAGTATCCGATCACGGCTACCCTTCGTGTCGTCCACGGGCAACAGCACGAGCACGTCCACGTCCTCGGAAAAGCGCTGGATGATGGAGTAGGCCTTGGAGAGGCTCGTCCCTCCCTTGAAGATCACCGGAACCCGCAGAGCACTTGCCGCGTCGACGACGCCTCGAAGGACTTCGGTCACCCAGAAGTCCTTCTCCACATGATCAACGGGAATGCCTATCTGCGCCGCCACCCGCGAAGCGAGAGCGGCAACGCCGTCGGGGTCTTCGATGAGCCGGACGCTCACGTCGAGACCGTTCGCCAACGCTCGCGAGCACCGCGGTGACGCTCATCGCGAATCACTTCGTCAAGGGCTTCTCGACGAACGACGTTCTCGGAAATGAGACTGGCTATGCGCTCGCTGATGTCCGGCCAGCCTTCTTCGCTCGAGTCCGGATAGCGAAGCAGTTCGATGACGGACACCTCGATCGGTGTGAGGCGGTGTTCGCGACGAGCGAATGAACGCGAGCGAAAGCGCACGCCACTAACAGGGTCTGGAACTTTGCCCGGCACGGCAACCTCAACAACGCTTGGTACTTGCGTCGTCAGACCCAGCGTGCGAGCGGCGCTCACTCCGCTCGGTCCGGATCCGGGACCCGCGATCGCCAGAGCTGCGTCAAGCGTGGAAGGCGCCGTCATGCCAAAGCGAGTTCGCTTGCCGACCCAGTACAGTCCGGGACGAACACGAACCAACTCGCCCTTGGCAAACAGTCGACTCAGAGCGGTCTCGACTGCGCGATCCGGGCCGACGAAGTCCCTTCGACGCAAGAACGTTCCTGCGGGCGCCGACATCACACGCTCTTTCGCAGCGCTCGCTACCGAAGGTGCGGATCTAGCGATGGTCTTCATGTAAGAAAACACTACCTGATACCTCGCACAAATGCAATAAGATTCATTGCCAACATCATGTATCTTGGCCAGAGATTACCCAACGCAATCGCGACGGGTTTGTTGGTCACGCACTCACAAGATCGTTTGAGAACCTAATTACTTGTCCACCATCCGCAGCTCAAATCCCTCACCATCAGCCCCTCGAAATTGAATAGTGGTATGCCCATGAAACGAACCCGGGTCTAGCCAACTGTCTAGCCACGACGTCAAACATTCGTGGACTTCGGTGGATGTTGGTGGACATTGCACTTCGTCCGGCCAACAAATCTGGACGCAGATGGACGTCCCTGGACGTTCTGGAAACACTCTCAAGGTGCCGGGATCGAGACCCAGGCGGCCCACCATAAGAATCCTGAACGTTCACGCTCGTGAATCACAACGGTCGCGACAACATCCACCAATACCAGGGATATTTGGGCTGGGTAGAGGAACCGTCGCCACCGCAAAACCCGGCACGATTCATACAACAATCAGTGAGGCGCACAGGACTTGAGCCAGGAACCTAACGGTCGAAGAATTCTAATGGCGGCTTCAAGCGGTCAGCCGCCCATCATTCGCTCCCGATTTCGAGAACGGATCTTCGACAACCCGAATTCCCAACGATTAATTGTCGTGAAAGCCCGTCTCTACGATGCGAACCCTGGTTGTGTCACGAGTCTGGACGAGAGACCAGAAGGTCTCAGCGATCTCCGTCGGCTCAATTGCCGTTTGAGTTGACGTCGCCGTCCCCTTTACGGATCCGACGATCGTAGCTTCACCTACGTAAATGTCGAATTCACGCAGACGCTCAGCGAGGAGGCCTACGAGTTTTGACTTCGCGGCGTTTTCGAGCGCAACCCCATCAGCATTTAGGAAGGTTGAAAACTGATCAGCCTGGGAGCCGAGTTCACCAAACGCTCCGTTGGCGACCAAGATCGCCGCGCCAGGGTTGGATTTGAGGTCTTCAAGCACTTCCTGGACGCATGTAAGTAATCCCTTGACTCCAATATCGAACGTTCGCTCAATATCTTCGGGCTTAGTCGACAACACACTCGTGACGCTGCCGCTTCGAAATGCGGTCCAGAGAACAGCAGATATGCTTCCGAGCTCGTTTCGAATTA
>JARCRU010000109.1 GCA_029850535.1 Actinomycetota bacterium
ACGGGTGCAGACAGTGGTGCAGTGACTGGCGAAAGTCGATCAGTTCAGCGCTCTCAGGCGAGTGTGACGGGTCAGGGTCCGGGTGTGTCGTCATATCCTAGAGTATAATTACTATCGGGCTTACACACTGGGATACTAGGAGCGGAGGAAGAGATGACGACCAAGCGAACGCAGTCGCGCCTTGACGCCTACGAGCACCGCTATCGCGACCTCGCGAAAGAGTTGGCTGACGTTGGCTACCTCGCGTCAGGCAGTGTGGCCCTGCGCTACAACCAGTGCGGCAAATCCAACTGCGGGTGCCAGGTGGACCCGACGAAGCGTCACGGTCCCTACTGGCTCTGGACCGCCAAAGTTAATGGCAAGACGGTGAATCGAAAGCTAAGCGAACACGAAGCTCGTCTCTACCAGGAATGGATTGCGAACGACCGTCATGTTCGAGAACTGCTTACTCAGATGCGAGCAGTGGCCGCCAAGGCCACGCAACTGCTGCTGGCTGAAGATTCCGGCGAGTAGTGATTTAGGTCTAATCGGGAGCTCAGGCATCGAACTCTTGGCCGCTATTGCAGTTCGGCGGTGGCTACTCACACCGCAAGCGGATCGACTCTGTTTGGTGAGTTAGAGACGTGCTTGAAGCCGCAAGACGGCTGCTTCGAGTGGCGGAAGATCCTCCATCACAGTTGCTTCGACCACTGCCCGGGAGGTATCGAAGTAGTGGTGAGCAAGCCAGTCGCGCATTCCGGCTGCGTCTGACCATTTGACATCCGGCTCATTCGCGACGAGCTTGGGATCCAACAACTTTACCGCCTCACCAATTTCGATCAGACCTAGATCCAATACCGTTTAGTTAGAGTTACACCTGTGGTATTCTCTTCCCATGCCGAGAGTGGGATGGGTCAAGCCACAGAGCAACCAGCGTCTCTCCGATCACGTTGCGCTCGGGGTGTTGACCCGGAGCTTCCCACCATCGCTCGTCGACGCCGCTGTCGAAGCTGCGGGCAAGGCCGAGCAGCGCCAGAGGCTGTTGCCGGCCCGGCTCGTCGTCTACTACGTGCTCGCACTCGCGCTGTTCTCCGACGCGAGCTACGAAGAGGTGATGCGTAACCTCGTCGAGGGGCTCTCGTACCAGTCCGGCTGGAAGACGCGCTGGGACGTTCCGACCAAGGGCGCAATCTCCCAAGCGCGGGCTCGTCTCGGCTCCGCGCCGCTCAAGGCGTGCTTTGACGCGGCGTGCGTCGCGATGGCGACCGAGACCACCCCGGGAGCTTTCTACCGTGGCCTTCGGCTCATGGCCATCGACGGCACGAACCTCGATGTTCCCGATACGCCAGACAACGACGAGGAGTTCGCTCGTCCGACCGCGGCTCGCGGCGAGGGCTCCGCCTTTCCCCAGGTTCGCCTCGTCGGGCTGGGCGAGTGCGGTACCCACGCGCTGACCGGGGTGGCGATCGGGGCGTACACGACCGGTGAGAACACGCTCGCGCTCGAACTCGTGACGTCGCTGTCGCCCGGGATGCTCGTACTCGCCGACCGGGGTTTTGGCGGGTCGTACTCACTGTTCGCTGCCATGGCCGCGACGGGTGCGCAGCTGTTGTGGCGAGTGAAGTCGAGCGCGGTGCTGCCAGCGCTCGAGCGCTTCAGCGACGGCTCCTATCGCTCCGAGCTCGTCATCAAGGACGAGAAGCGCCGCAAGCAGTCTGTGCTGGACGTGCGGGTAGTTACCTACGAGATCGACGACGAGGGACGGCCCCAGGCCGAGGAGGCCACCTACCGGCTCGTCACGACGATCATGGACCCGACCCGGGCACCAGCGTCAGAGCTCGCCGGGCTCTACTCCGAGCGCTGGGAGTTCGAGACCCTGCTCGACGAGTTGAAGACCCACCAACGCGGTGCGAAGGTGGTGCTGCGCTCGAAGAGCCCCGACGGGGTACGCCAGGAGATCTACGGCTACCTGTGCACCCACTACGCGATCCGCGAACTCATGAACGACGTCGCGGGCCACGACAGACTCGACCCCGACCGTGTGAGCTTCACCCGTTCGCTTCGTGCAGCACGGCGTAGCGTCCGCTCCGGGATCGGCACGACCGCACACGCGATTCGCGAGGCACTGTGCGTAGCGGCCGCCGAGATCACGCGCGAACTGCTCCCCGAGCGGCCACTGCGGGCAGCAGCACGGGTGGTGAAGCGCAAGATGAGCAAGTTTGGCGTCAAGCGCACAGTGCACCGCAACTGGCCCCGCCCAACCAAACGCTCCGGGGAAGGCATCCGGATACTTGCGGCACCCTAACTAAACAGTATTGGACCTAGATCGGCGAGTAAGCCACTGACCCCCTCTGGATTGGAACACAGGGCGCGATGCCCGGCCTTGGTCTGGCGATGACGGGCGGGCTCTTGCAGCCGGGACGCGTTCGACCAAGGCGACGGATTCTTGTAATTCGAACTGCCGGCTGCGGGCGGGTGACTCACGCGGGTGGCCGGTGTGTTGCGCAGGTGACTACGGACTCATCCCGGCGAGCAACACGTCGAGAGTGCGCCACGCATCACCGAAGAGACCGTGATGATCTTCGCGAGATGTGTGGACCTCGAACCGTCCGCCATGGTTTGTGACCCGCGCAGCAACGCACACGAGTTCGCGTCGTAGTCGCTTGGCGTGGGCACGTCCGTCTTGCTCGTCGTGACCGGTGAGTGCTTGAAGCCACGACGAGATGTTGAGTCCGAGTAGTGCGGCCCACATCCACATCACGTTCACGCTCTCGTAGCCCGAGGGCATGTGGCGCATCGCGAGACCGAGCTTGGAATCCTTGATCTTCTCCTCGACGAGTGCGCGCATGCGAAACCACGCCTCGATGTCGACGACGTCACCGGCGAGGTTGGTGATGATGAACGAGTACGCGTAGGCGGTGGCGGCTTCGCCCGATTCGAGCAGCGTGAGCTGTGCCGGATCGATGGTGCGTCGCCGACGCGACCGCGGGTCGCTCGACAGCGTCGCGGCGGTCACTTTCACTCGTCGACAGAGGGTGCGCGACCCCTCGGGCCAGTTCTTTGGTACGTAGTCACACTCGGCCACCTCGGCGTCCATGCTCTTGGCTCTTTGCCAGCCCCCATCAGGAATCTTTCTCTCCGCGCGCCACACCGCATCGCTGCGCTTGACCGCGATTGCGTAGTCGCAGTGCGAAGAGAGGGCAGCGGTCGCGAGCTTGGCGTCAAAGAAGCCCGAGTCGGCTCGCACGATGGGACGAAGTAGTCCTTCCGGCAGTGCGGCGAGAGCCCGAGCGAGAAGAGCCGGCGCCTGGGGGCGCGGGTCACTCTTGCCCGAACCGAAGTCCGCGGCGAGCACCCATCCCGCCTCGGCCCACACCGCAGGGTGGGGGCGGTAGACGCGCTG
The DNA here is from genome assembly GCA_029850535.1 of Actinomycetota bacterium. GTDB lineage: Bacteria > Actinomycetota > Acidimicrobiia > Acidimicrobiales > RAAP-2 > RAAP-2. The sequence goes on from JARCRU010000109.1 coordinate 3,383, forward strand.
ACCCTGGTAGTTGAAGTCCGAGCCCTCCTTCATGCGTCCGTAGACCTCGGTGTCGGTCGGGTCGAGGTCGATGCTCGGACGTTGTGCGACGAGTGATGCGCGGCGCTTCTCGGGCAGCAGGGCGAAGGCACCCTTGACGAGTTTCGCGTTGGCCCCCTCCACGTGAGCGCGCGTCTTCTCGTCGAAGCGCTGGCCCAGACCGATCACCGTGGTGGACGCCGGCACGTCGGGCACCGCGCGAAGTCGAAGTCCGGCGACGTCCTCGCGCTGGTGGTCGAGGTCGCACAAGAAGTCCCCACCGGCGAGCATCGTCTCGGCGAGCGACACCATCACGCCTCCGAGCATGAGGCCGCGCCGGCGTTGCTTGAACGCCAGGTCACCGTGGTCGATCGTGGCCGTGATGCCGAGCAGCTGGTCGAGCTTCGCGACCAGCTGCAGACCCCCTCGGGGGGTGATTCGACCGTCCGGTGCACCCAGCACCACCTTGGCCCTTTTCTTCGCTATTGTCTTCACCTGACGGGTGCCTTCCACTTGGGATGATTACGTTGTTGCTAACCACCATTATCC
>JARCRU010000110.1 GCA_029850535.1 Actinomycetota bacterium
CGCGTTCTCAGCTTGGGAAGCTGATGTTCTGCCGCTGAACTACGCCCGCGTGGCTTCCATCGTAGTGGGCTTTGGCGAACCCATAGTGCGCCCGCCCCCGCCGGATTGTGAAGTTGGCTAGCCTCTAGTTCGTTATGGTGCTCTCAGACCGGTCGATCAAGGAAGCAATCGATTCGGGCCGCATCATTATTGATCCCCTTGGCGACGAGTGCATCCAACCCTCGTCGGTTGATCTTCACATCGACCAGCTTTTTCGTGTCTTTCGCAATCATTCCCAGCGCATCATCGATGTGAAATTGCCCCAAGAGGATCTGACGGAACTCGTCGACGTCGGACCCGATACACCGATGATTCTACACCCTGGTGAATTCATTCTCGGCTCGACCATTGAACGCGTCGCCATTCCCGATGATCTGGTGGCGCGTCTCGAGGGCAAGAGTTCTCTGGGCCGTCTCGGTTTGGTGATCCATTCGACCGCCGGTTTTATCGACGCGGGGTGGGATGGACACATCACCCTCGAACTCGCGAACTTGGCTAACTTGCCGATCACCTTGTATCCGGGCATGAAAATTGGTCAGATCAGTTTCTTCGAGATGACCACACCCGCTGACCGCCCCTACGGTGCAAGCGGTCTTGGTTCCAAGTACCGTGGGCAACGTGGTCCCACGCCGAGTCGATACTCGGAGAATTTCAAGAAGTAGGAGACGAGGTGCCGCGGCATCTCGAAGGAGACTCTGATGCTGTTTCGCATCATCGCCGGACTCGTGATCACCCTCGCGTGCTTCGCCATTGCGGGTCGGCGCTTCTGGTGGCTCTCGCGACTCATCCGCAGCGGAAAAACCGCGCCGCGCCGCTGGCGAGGCTTCAAGAAGGCCGGCGGGGCCGAGTTGATCGAAGTCGCGGGGCAACGCAAACTGCTGCAGTGGACGGTGCCGGGTATCGCGCACTTCTTCACGATGTGGGGCTTCACGGTCCTCATGACCACCATCCTTGAGGCCTACGGCGCCCTCTTCAACCGCGACTTCCACATCCCCCTGATCGGTCAGAGCAACTGGCTGGCCTTCGTCGAGGACTTCTTCGCGACGGCCGTGCTGGTCTCACTCGTGGTCTTCTCCGTCATCCGCCTGGTCCAGGCGCCTTCTCGTCGTCAGCGCCAGAGCCGTTTCTACGGCTCGCACACCGGGGCCGCCTGGGCGGTGCTGGCCATGATCGCGGGCGTCATCATCACGTTGCTGCTCTATCGCGCGGCGCAGATCAACACGGGCCACTTCCCCTTCCAACACCTTGAACTCGCCACCCACGGGCCACGTCAAGTGTTCGTGGCCTCACCCTGGGCCTTCGCGTCGCACTTCGTCGCCTGGATCCTGGCCCCCCTGGGAGTGGGCGCCAACGCAGTCCTCGAAGTCGTGTTCCTGCTCGCCAACATCGGTGTCATCACCGGCTTCCTCGTCTTCGTGGCCTACTCCAAACACCTGCACATCTTCCTGGCCCCGATCAACATCGGCGTCTCGCGTCGACCCCGGGCCCTGGGTGCACTCGACAAGACCCCCGACATGGACATGGAGAACGTGACCGAGGACACCGTCTTCGGGGTCGGTCACGTCGAGGACTTCACCTGGAAGCAGATGCTGGACTTCGCCACCTGCACCGAGTGCGGGAGGTGTCAGTCGGTCTGTCCGGCCTGGACGACGGGTAAGCCCCTCTCTCCCAAACTCCTCATCATGGGACTCAGGGAGAACATGTTCGCCTCGGCGGACCGGCTGCTCTCCGGTTCCTCGGACTCTGACGTCGCGACCTTGGTGCCCACGACGATCGACCCCGACGTGCTCTGGAGCTGCACCACGTGCGGGAGTTGCGTCGAGCAGTGCCCCGTCGACATCGAGCACGTGGACGCCATCATCGACATGCGCCGCTACGAGGTGTTGATGGAGAGCCGCTTCCCGCCCGAGGCGGCGCTCTTGCTGCGCAACCTGGAGAACCAGGGCGACCCCTGGGGCATGGGATCGGCCAAGCGCTCTGACTGGATGAAGTCCCTGGACTTCGAAGTGAAGGTGGTCGACGGGCCGATACCTCCCGACATGGAGTACCTCTACTGGGTCGGCTGCACGGGAGCGCTGGACGAGAGAGCGCGCAAGACCGTCGAGGCGACTGCGCGTCTGCTGCATCGCGCCGGGGTGAACTTCGGCGTGCTGGGCCCCCGCGAGACCTGCAGTGGTGACCCCGCTCGGCGCATGGGCAACGAGTACCTGTTCCAGGAGATGGCCAAGGCCAACATCGCGACCTTGAACGAGGTGGGCGCCAAGAAGATAGTGGCGAGTTGCGCGCACTGCTTTAACACCATCAAGAACGAGTACCCTGACCTGGGCGGCGACTACGAGGTCGTGCACCACTCCGAACTTCTGAGCCACCTGATCGAGAGTGGTCGTCTCGTCCCGGGCGACTCCTACAGCGGCACGGTCACCCTGCACGACCCGTGTTACCTGGGTCGTCACAACCGGGTCTTCGACGAGCCGCGCTCGGTGCTGGACGCGGTCCCCGGCGCCACCAGCGTTGAGATGGCGCGCAATCGCGAGACCAGTTTCTGCTGCGGGGCGGGGGGGGCGCGCATGTGGATGGAGGAGAACATCGGCAAGCGCGTCAATTCCGAGCGCGCCCAGGAGGCTTTGGCGACCGGTGCGGACGTGGTGGGCACGGCCTGCCCGTTCTGCATGATCATGCTCGACGACGCCGTCAAGGGCGAGGGACGCGGCGACGACGTCACGGTGCTCGACATCTCGCAGGTGATCGAACGTTCGTTTCTCTAGGGTGTGATCGGCGCCGGGCGGTGTAGTTCACACGCAGGAAACACGGCGCTAACGAAACTGAAATCCTCATTGGCCACACTGAAGTGAACAACTTGAGGTCAGCGTCGCCCTCTCCGACCAAAAGGAGTGGATGTGCTGTTTGCGGCCACCAATCTTCCCTATCCCAGTTGGTTGAATCCAGCCGACAACACTTGGCAACTAGTTTCGGCAACGTTGGTGGGACTCATGAGCCTCCCCGGCCTCGCCGTTCTCTACGGCGGACTCGTGCGAAAGAAGTGGATCGTCAACACGATGATGATGTGCTTCACGGGCTTCGCCCTGACACTGGTCGTGTGGATGCTCTGGGGATACAACTTGGCCTTTGGCCCCCAGGCGCACTTCGGGGCGACGGGATCGTTCTGGAGCGGCTTCATCGGCCACTTCCACCCCATCGCTTCGGCGTTCTCGGAGCAGGGACAGGCGGTGTCGGGGGCGAATACCTTGATCCCCTTCCACTTCCCGACCGCCACGCTGGTCTACTTCCAATTCGTCTTCGCCGCCATCACCCCGTTGTTGTTCCTGGGTGGTCTGGTGGGACGGCTGAAGTTCAAGGCCTGGCTCTTGATCGTGCCGCTGTGGATCACCATGGTCTACTGCGTGAACGCCGCCCTGTTGTGGGGCGGTGGATTCTTCGCCCAAAAGGGCGCCGTCGACTTCTCGGGTGGTTACGTGATCCACTTGAGCGCCGGTTGCGCCGCCTTCGTGGGCGCGGCCATCGTCGGACCACGGCGCTGGCAGGACCGCGAGAACGCCTTCCCGAGCAACTTGATGATGGTCGCGGTCGGTATCGGTATCGTCTGGCTCGGTTGGAACGGCTTCAACGGTGGCGACCCGTTCTACGCGGGTGCCGACGCGGCGTCGGCGGTGTTGAACACCAACGTGGCCACGGCGGTCGGACTGCTCGTGTGGATGTTCATGGACATGCTCTTCACCAAGCAGAAGAAGCCCACGTTCCTGGGTGCGCTCAATGGCATGCTGTGTGGTCTGGTGGCCATCACTCCCTCCGCCGGATGGGTGAACGGTACTGGGGCCATCTTGGTGGGTCTGATCGCTACCACCATCGTCTGGTTCGCCTGGAACTACCTCTCCAAGGTCCGCCCCTTCTCCAAGGTGGATGACGCCCTCGGCGTGGTCTACACCCACGGCATCGCGGGTCTGACCGGCGGTCTGTTGGTGGGAATCTTGGCCGACCCGCACATGATTGAGTACGGCGTCGTCGGCAAGGTGTACGACGCCGCGGGTTCTTTCTCGGTCGCGGGCTGGTTCTACGGACACTCGTTCCACCAACTCTGGGAGCAGTTCCTCGCCGCGGCGTGGGTCATCTGCTGGACATCGGCGGTCACGGCGCTTATCTTCTACGTGGTGAAGTTCACCGTGGGCCTGCGCGAATCCGACGAAGTTCTGGCCATTGGCGACATCGCCATCCACGAGGAAGAAGCCTTCCCGGAGCCCACCTTTGGTGAGCCCGTCATGACCCCCAGCCACTCTCACTCAGACAACGTTTAAGGAGCGACATGAAGTTAATCAGCGCAGTAATCAAGCCGTTCAAATTGGACGAAGTCAAGGTGGCGGCCCGTGAGTGCGGGGTGTCGGGAATGACCGTCTCGCAGGTACGTGGTTTCGGGCGCACCGGAGGTCACATCGAGATCTACCGCGGCAAGGAGTACGAGTTCGACTTCGTCGACAAACTCCAAGTGGAGATCGTCACGACCGACGAG